>NZ_JBFTEN010000027.1:0-14617 GCF_041154185.1 Wolbachia endosymbiont of Tettigetta isshikii
GGGTGCACAGTAGTTATTCCTCCGAGACGAAACCGAAAAGTGCGGAGACATTACGATGAGCATATTTATAAAGAACGTCATTTAATAGAGTGCTTCTTCGGCAAAATTAAGAACTTTAAGCGTATTTTTTCCAGATTTGATAAAACGGCTGAGGTTTTTATGACTTCTCTAAAATTTTGTCCACAGAGCCTAGACCGCGGAGAGAACCATGGAAAGCATGCTACTTTTAACTTATGTGAAATTACCGAGGATTATGAAGAAGATACGCCGTTTGGTTTGTGTGAAAATTATTGTTGACTTATCTGCAATTAGAGAACTTAACGCGATATAGTGAGTGCTAGAATGACGAAAGAAAAGTGCACTACTGGTTTCTCATACGGTTATACGAGAATCTAATGACTGATATAAATAAACGTGCTTATACACTTTTTGGTTATTGAAGCTTTAACCAAGGCGTTTATAATGCTCATTAAGCACGATAAAGAAAATCATTTATAATTGCTATGGCAACTAGAGTTGAAACTTGACGAGCCTTGTGATTTGATAAATAGAGATTTTTATCTGACTTCACAACAAGCGCTTCTGGATGACTTTGAAAGTAAATATTACCATACTTATCTTCAATAGCCTCTATTACCCCATCACTGGAAAATGCTGCAATTTTATATCCAAGTAACTCTAACTTTTTTCTGTTTTCCGGTGTATTACTTACCGCTCCTGAATGAGCATCTGGAAAACATGTTGAAAACCAGCCATTTTCATCAGGTGGTAAAAATTTAGCTATCACCACTGCTAAACGACTGTTTGGAACAATTTTGATCTGCTGGAGAGTTACACTCTCTTGCTGTGAATTAGGTGCTGATTTTAAATGAGATCTTTGCTTCTCTTCATCACTTACAAGATTTGACACACTCACTACTTCAATTCCTTTTGCATTCATGATACCTTGTAAACCGCCACATATGCCAAGTAAATGGATTGTAGGATTATCATCTACTATTTTCACAATTGCTTCAGTAACAAGCTGGCGACAAGGAGTAGGAGGAAGAGGTTCAGAGTGTAAATTATAGTAATTTCCTGGAATAAATATTCCATTTATTTTGTGCTCTTTAATAAACTTTGCAACTTCAACTTTTATTCTATCTAATGTCAGCTTCCTTGCCAATATTTCATCTTGTTTTGCAAGATTAAGTGACTCTGCCTGAATTTTTTTAAGGCTAATTATCTTATTATAATCAATTAGTACGATTTTGACTCCCCAATTATTAAACATCTCGTAGATATTTTGAGATAAGCCAACCTCATGTGGATATGTTTCTTCTTCTGTTTTCAATAAACCAACAACTATGTCACCATTTATTGAATGCAAATTTTCACTAGTGCCTGCATAAGCAATGCTGCTGAATAACAGAATTACGCTTAATAGGATATTAAATACTTTATTGTAATATCTATACAACGTAATTTACTACACTAATATTCATATAAATATCATAACACATAATAGAGCATTTTGCAACAAGAAGGTAAATTTATTAAGAAATGGAAAAGTGGCCTGAGCAGGAATCGAACCAGCGACACAAGGATTTTCAGTCCTTTGCTCTACCAACTGAGCTATCAGGCCAACCATATGCTTTCATTTTTAGATAAAAAATGTTATTATGTCTATCAAAAGTTTTTAAAGTAATTTATATAAAAATAAAGGATGGACATTAATAAGAGAATAGGAATTTACCCAGGAACATTTGACCCTATCACCTTTGGGCATATTGACATAATAAAAAGAGCATGTAAGCTAGTTGATAAATTAATAATCGGTGTTGCAGAAAATGTTAATAAGTACACTGCCTTTGACGTAAAGTTGCGCACAAGTATGGCTAAAAATGAAATTAAAAGGCTAGGAATTGGCGCAGAAGTTGTATCTTTTTATGGGCTGTTAATGAAGTTTGCTAAAGAGCAGAATGCCTCTGTTATTATTAGAGGACTCAGAGCAGTGTCGGATTTTGATTATGAGTTTCAAATGAGTTGGGTAAATTATAAACTTCTTCCTGAAATTGAAACTATATTTCTTCCTGCCTCTGAGGATACCCAATTTATTTCATCAAGTTTTGTAAAAGAAATAGCAAGGTTAGGGGAAAGTGTCAGCAAATTTGTGCCAGAGGGCGTTCAGAAGGAATTGATTAATCTAAGCAGGATAAGAAGTGAAGAATAATGTTTATTTTCTATTCCCAAACATGTATATTCAATATATAAGACATTATAAACTAAGGGAGCAATATGACAGTGGGGGATAATGATATAATAGTTTGTTGTCGTGGTGATGAAAATGATGATGGTTCTGGTCACCCATTAATATACTTGTATAAAGAAGGAAGCGAAACATTCTGTCCTTATTGTAATAAACTAATGAATGAAGAATTTAAATTTGAAGAGTCTGAAAAATTTAAATCCAACGAAGAATCTAAATCTGTTGCAGGGTGCATTGTGACGGCAGCTAATAGAAAGAGAAGAACCCATGGCTGAAATACCACTTCGTTCTTTTTAGTTAGCTAGCTTACATAGATAGCAACAATGGGAGCAGTGAAAATGAAACTGTCCATACGATCGAGTACTCCTCCATGGCCAGGTATCATACTTCCACTATCTTTAACATTGTAAACTCTTTTAATGAGTGATTCAGTGAAATCGCCAAGTTGTGCTAGAGTAGCAATTGCAAGGCCAACTATTGGAGAATAAAAGACTGAAAATAAACCTAAAAATATTGACCCGAAAATTGTACACACTATTCCAGCTAGGATTGCGCCAAGAAGCCCTGACCAAGTTTTTCCAGTGCTAATAATTGGGCAAATTTTAGCTCCACCAAAATTCTTACCAAATAGGTAGGCAGTAATATCAATGCTCCAGATGGTTAAGATGAGCCATACTAATGTATATTTTCCCTGTGGCAGATTGTATAGATATATCAATGAGGCATTTGGTAGCGCAATCAATAGTAATGCGAAAACATATAAGATTCTGTTCCCCTGAGTTAGGTTATACAATTCAAAAGAAGATAAGACTGCTATCGAAAAAATTAATAGGTAAAACGATAAATCACTGAAATATGTAGCAAAAGAAAATATAAACAATATTACTATTGAGGACAGTATCCTAATCACAAAATTATTATCTGCCATATCTTTTTTCTCTTTTCGTATAATCTTCTAATGCTTTACTCAAATCTTGACAAGAAAAATCAGGCTACAAAATATCACAAAAATACAATTCAGCGTAAGCTGCTTGCCATAATAAAAAGTTACTTAACCTTTTTTCATCGCCAGTGCGAATCAACAAATCCAGCTTCGGCAAATCTTTAGTATATAGAAATTTTTCAAATTCGTCTTCTGATATACGAGCAATATTTTCTTTCATAATATTGCTTATAGCGTGTATAATCTCTTGCTTTGCTCCGTAGCTGACCGCTACAGTAAGTAATAAACCATCGTTCTTATACGTTATTTCCTCTGCTTTTCTGATTTGATCAAGTATTTTTTTTGGTAACAAACTTAAATTGCCAATAAAACTCAACTTAATATTATAATTGCAAATGAAGTTGATTTTATCCTCGTCAGTTAGAACAGAGTAAAATAAATCAAATAGATGATCAGTTTCTTCTTTAGGCCTAAGCCAATTCTCCATGGAAAATGCATACAAAGTCAAATAGAGTATGGCTAAGGTTGTGCAATACTTAGCAATGTCATATGTAACCTCGCTGCCCTTTCTATAACCATCAATTTTTACCATCCCTTGGTTGTTTGCCCACCGACCATTGCCATCCATAATGATTGCTAAGTGTTTTGGTAGAGATTCAACGTTTAATTCGTTCATCATTCAGTGATTCAGTATATCTTTCTCTTTAATAGATAACTCGCTATCAATCTTTTTGATATTATCGTCAGTAATATTCTGTATTTCCTTTTTAGCACTATGAAGATCATCTTCTGAGATTTCTTTACTTTCCTGCATTTTCTCTATTTCTTCCATAATATCTCTACGTATATTTCTAATCGCAACTCGCACATTTTCAGCAAACTGGTGCAGTAATTTCACTAATCTTTCACGGGTTTCTTGCGTTAGATCTGGAAGGGTTATACGTATAGTATTACCTTCGACGACAGGATTTAAATTTAGATTGGCATTCAATATAGCATTTTTTACTTCACCTATAACGCTAATGTCCCAAACTTTAATTGATAATGTTTTATTGTCCGTAACTGAAACACCGGCAACTTGATTCAGTTTTTGATGTCCTCCATAGATATTCACAACTATGCCATCAAGTAATGATGCACTAGCTCTACCGGTGCGTATACCTTTAATATCATTATGAAAGGACTGAATAGTTTTTAGCATCCTTTCTTTTGTTTTAGTTTTTACTTCATTCAACATAAATTACCTATCATTTATAATCTGAAACTATAGTATAAATACCACGACCCTTAACAATATTGACTATTTTTTCTTCTTTCAAAGAAAAAACTATAATTGGAACAGAATTCTCACGTGCAAGTGAGATCGCTGATGCATCCATAACTTTTAAATCACGAGTCAACAAATCCATATAAGAAAGCTTATCATACATTACAGCATCCTCATTCTTTTTCGGATCAGCGGAGTATACACCATTTACTTGTGTACCTTTCAAAATAACATCACAATTTGTTTCAACAGCTCGTAAAGCTGCAGCTGTATCTGTAGTAAAAAATGGATTACCTGTACCTGACGCAAAGATTACTACTCTACCTTTTTCTAAATGACGAATGGCTTTTCTCCTGATATAAGGTTCGCATATAGTGGCCATGGGTATTGCAGACAGCACCCTAGAGTCTATTAAATTTTTCTCTAAAAAATTTTGTAAAATCAAAGCATTAATTATAGTTGCAAGCATTCCAATATAATCACTGCTTGCTCTTTCACAACCGCTTAAAGATGCAGATGCGCCACGAAAGATATTACCACCACCAACAACAATACATATCTGAACCCCAAGCTTGTGAACATCAGCTACATCTTTGCATAGTTGATCTATAACCTTCATATCGTGGCCATAAGGCCGCGATCCCATTAAAGCCTCACCAGAGATTTTAAATAACACCCTGTAGTATTTTATTTCATCTGTTGAGGCAGTCATTTTCAACTACTTAATCTCTACTACCTAAAATAAGTAACTTATAGTCAGATAATTTAACAGTAGAGTTTACACTCGACTCGCTTAATTTTATAAAATCAGAAATTTTCATTTTATCATCCCTGATAAATTTCTGTTCTAGTAAAACAACTTCTTCATAATATTTAGCCATTCGACCATCTACTATTTTCTTCGTCACTTCTTCAGGTTTATTTAAGCTTTTCACCTGTCCTTCAATTATAGAACGTTCATTGCTCAGCTTTGCTTGATCTAAGTCATCTATAGAGAGAGCTTCGGGCTTCATAGCAACTACGTGCATCGCTATTTGTCTCCCAACTTCTTGCAACTTTGACTTATCACCGGATGATTGCAATGCCACTAAAGCTCCAGTTTTACCAAGGCCACACACATCACCATGTACATAACCAGCAACAATTCCGTTCTGAGCTTCCATATAACAAAGCTTGCTCAGCTCTAACTTTTCACCAAGGACAGATGTACCATTTATGATAGCTTCCTGCACTGTACCAACGTCTTCATATTTGGCATTTTTTAACTCATCAACGCTAGTACAGCGTTCCTGATAAGCAATTGATGCTAAATTTGAGATTAGTTCTATAAATTTCTCATTTCTTGCAACAAAGTCAGTTTCACAATTGAGTTCAATCAATACGCCACGATTTCCAGCCAAATGCGTAGCAATTAGCCCATCTGAAGTTACCCTATCGAACTTTTTGTCAGCCCTAGCAAGCCCTATTGTACGTAACTTATCAATGGCCTTTTTGATATCACCATTACACTCTTCTAACGCTTTTTTACAATCACTTAAACCAAGCCCTGTTCTATTACGTAGTTGCTTTATGCTATCTGGATTCATCTTCATTCGTTACTACCTCCTTTTCATCTTCTTTATAAATTTTACCATGCCCCTTTTTAGTCTGTATAATATTATCTCCTTTTTCTTGAATAAACTCATCACCCTTTACATCACCAACCTTAACTCCAGATCTTGCTAAGCTAGATTCTATTCCAGTCAATATAAAGTCTGCAGCCAACCTACAATAGAGTTCTATTGATTTTCTTGAGTCATCATTTCCTGGTATAGGATAAGTAATATCCTCTGGATCGGAGTTAGTATCAAGTACTGCAACTATTGGAATTCCCAATTTTTTCGCCTCTTTAACTGCAATGTGCTCTTTATTAGTATCAATGATGAACAAAATATCAGGAATTGCTCCCATCTCTCTAATGCCACCTAGCGCCTTATCAAGCTTTTGTCTTTTCTTCTCAATATTCCCTAATTCTTTCTTCGTTAAAACGCTATTTTCATCATTTAGTATTTTTTCATATTGAATTAGTGTCTTGATTGAAGAAGAGACAGTTCCCCAGTTAGTAAGCATGCCACCAAGCCATCGATAATTTACATAATATTGACCACAACGAACTGCTTCACTTGCAATAATATCCAAAGCTTGAAATTTTGTACCAACAAATAAGATGCGACCACCTTGAGATGCAACTTCATATAAGGCCTTCATTGCCACCTGTAGTAATGGCAACGTCTTTCGCAAATCAATTATATGTATACGATTTTCTTGATGCACCCCATATATGTACGGAGCCATTTTCGCATTCCAGCGACTAATTTTATGACCAAAATGTACACCAGATCCAGCCAAATCACGTATAGTAACCTCAGGTAAGTTTACCATATTTATTTCTCCAAATAGTTTATCCTCCATGGCATAACCCTAACAGGACTATTTGTATAAGCCATGTGTGAAATCAAATTATTTATATAGTAATATAAAAGGCAACAAAGTGCAAACAAAAAACGTTGACAAAAGACAATATGTTTATTAGCTTTAAAGTCAGAAACGCTAAAAGGAAATGGGGGTGTAGCTCAGTTGGTTAGAGCGCATGCCTGTCACGCATGAGGTCGTGAGTTCAAGTCTCATCACTCCCGCATATAACTTCTAGCACAATCTAAGTTCGTTATGCTAGTCTTTATTTTCTGGTGTATGGCAGCACAACGAATTGCGGTATAATGTTGAAAAACCTCATTGGACTTTCTGCATAACCTAAACTAATACCAATGGTAATAGGACAAATTGAAAAGTTTCCCTGCGGTTAAAGGTGTGGCGAGTTTATTATGTATCTTGTTTGATAACGAAAGTTAGTATAACCTTTATGCTTAAGAAGATCACTAAATGGGAAAAAAGCAAAAGAAACCTCGTTGGTGGCTAATTATTTATATTAACTTTATAAATTGGCGTTTTTTATTGTCTTAAACGCTTTAACAAGCGCATTTTAGCTTATATTAGGTAAAAATCTTGAAAGTTTGTAAAGACACGAGCTGCACATAGTGCAAAAAATTAAACATAAGACGCCAAGTACATTGAGTTTTTTATCGTTTAATCTGCACAGACTGAAGATAAATAATAGCTTCAGTCCTATAATAAGGGTAATGGCGAAGGTTGTCAAGCAAATTTTTTCGTTTCTAGTAGCAAGATACTTGGATCTCCTAGTAGGCTCAAATTACAACAGCTATGCGTCAAGCACACAGGAAAGGAGCGCTGATTAGATTGTTTAATAGCGGTCTAAGATCTTTCTCCAATCCAAGCCACTTGAATGGCTTCGAGTATTTTTTCGTTACAACGTTTCTCATCATCGTCAAATCCTTCTAAACCCAAGACCTTTTTTTTAAGCTCAGTAAACCCGATATTAACTATATCTTCGTCTGGGAACCTTTCCTCTAAAGCTTCTGCGATGTCTTCTATATCAAGCCATTTCATATTTCTTGAACACTCTGCCAAACTAAATTGGTGCCCATGGGGAGACTTGAACTCCCAAGGTCGCAAAACCCACGGATTTTAAGTCCGCTGCGTCTACCGATTCCGCCACACGGGCTTTTTTTATTTTACCTAGAGTAGAACTCTACTACTAAATTAACTTCCATATCCGCCGAGTAAGGAACTTCAGAATATTGAGGCACTCTTAAAAACTTCACTGAATGCTCCTTACTGTTTGTTTCTAAATAGTCTGGAGCCCTACGTTCTTGTTTTTCCGCAGCCTCTACTACTATAGGGATTTTTACTGCTCTCTCTCTTACTTTTACTATATCACCAGGTTTTACTCGATAGCTCGATATATTAACCACTTCATCATTAACTGTAACATGCTCATGAGATATGAGCTGTTTTGCTGAATAAATTGTTGGTATAAGGCCAGAGTGATACAAAACAGAACTTAACCTTGATTCTAAGATACCAATAAAATTATCAGCTGTGTAACCTTTTCTGTTATAAGCATCTAAGAATATACGCCTGAGCTGCTTACTTGAAATTGCATAATAAAACTTAAATTTCTTACGTGCAGCGAATTGCTTACCAAAATCAGATAATCTTTTGAATCCAAGAATACCGTGCTGACCTGGTGGATATTTCCTTTTGTTTACTGGATCTTTTGCTCTACCCCACAAATTTATACCAAGCCTACGGCTGATTCTATACTTTCTATTGATAACAGTTGTCATATAAAAACTCTCACAATCTAACTCTAGATTATTAAGGATTTTAGCATTAAGTGTCAACTTGTTTTTGCCAGTTTAATTTCTTATACTTCACTTTTAAGTTTTCCTATTGATATATGAACCATCTACCTTTGGAATCTATGGCAAATGCTATCCGCTTTTTATCAATTGATGCGGTACAAAAAGCAAACTCTGGGCACCCAGGTATGCCACTTGGCATGGCAGATGTTGCAACTGTTTTATTTGCTAAATATCTAAATCACAACCCTGACGATTCTAAATGGCTCAACAGAGACCGTTTCGTTTTATCAAACGGCCATGGTTCAATGTTGTTATACTCAATATTATATCTGACAGGCTACATTAGTATAGATGAGTTAAAGAACTTCAGACAACTCACATCCAAAACTCCAGGTCATCCAGAATTTGGTTTGACTCCCGGCATAGAGGCAACAACAGGCCCGCTCGGGCAGGGGCTTGCCACTTCAGTTGGCATGGCACTTGCTGAATCGATCCTTGAAAAGCAGTTTGGAATTCATCATTACACTTACGTAGTGCTTGGAGATGGCTGTCTTATGGAAGGAATAAGCCATGAAGCAGCATCACTTGCTGGGCATCTTAAATTGAATAAATTGATAGCCCTTTTTGATGATAATGACATCTCTATAGATGGTGCTACTAGCCTCTCTTGCTCTGATGATGTAGAAAAGCGTTTTTCAGCTTATGGGTGGAATGTTAACAAAATTGATGGTCATGATTTTAACTCCATATCGCTTGCAATAGAGCAAGCACAAAAATCTTACAAGCCGTCGCTTATTTGCTGCAAAACCATCATCGGAAAATTTTCAAGCCGTGCCGGTACATCTTCCGCTCATAGTGGTGCTTTTATGGAGGAAGATATAAAAAAGATGAGAGAGAAATTAAATTGGAATCACGAACCATTTTATGTGCCAGAGAACGTGAAAAATGCCTGGATGAAAACAGTTGAGAGAGCAAAACAAAACTACGTGTCCTCGACCAGCAAAGAGTTGCAAAGAAGACTTGATAAGCGTTTACCAGATAATATCGAGAGCGATTTGGCTAACCTAAAGAAACAAATACACGAGGCAATGCCAAACGAAGCTACTCGATCTTCTTTCGTCAGAGTAATGGAACTTTTAACTGAGTCTATGCCAGAATTAATCGGTGGGTCTGCTGACCTTACTGGGTCAAATTGCACTAAATATAAGCATATGGAGGTAATAAATAGCAATGATTATAGTGGTTCTTATATCCACTATGGAGTGAGAGAGCACGCTATGGCAGCTTGTATGAACGGCATGGCTCTTCATGGCAGAATTCTTCCTTATGGTGGCACTTTTTTGGTGTTTTCTGATTATTGCCGCCCTGCTATACGTCTTTCAGCTTTGATGAAACAGCAAGTCATATATGTAATGACTCACGACTCAATTGGAGTAGGAGAAGATGGCCCAACTCATCAGCCGATAGAGCATTTAGCCTCTCTTCGTGCTATACCGAATTTGTACGTCTTTAGACCAGCCGATGCAATCGAAATTCTGGAGTGCATTAATATTGCACTGGAAAAAAAAGAGTCACCAGTACTTTTTGCACTTTCAAGACAGAATGTAAATTACATGCGCAAATTCCACTTTGATGCTCACCAATTTGCCAACCTATCGAAGTTTGGTGCATATACCCTGTGCGAATATTCAGGAAAGCTAGAAGTGACGATATTTGCAACCGGATCTGAGGTTGAAATTGCAATTGAAGCAAAAAAAAAATTGCAGGAAAAAGGTATAGGCACAAGGGTTGTTTCTATGCCATGCTGGAGGCTTTTTGACGAGCAAAGTGACGAGTATAAAGCGGCAATATTAAATAATGACAGCATTAAAGTTGCAATTGAAGCTGGAAGTGAAATGGGCTGGCACAAATATATAGGCTCAAATAGTATATTTATCGGTATGAAAAGCTTTGGAGAGTCGGCACCTTATAAAACACTTTATGAGCATTTTAATATCAGTGCTGATCATGTAGTAAAATGTGTGTGCGAGAAATTGGTCTGCACTCAGTAGATTTCTTGCATAACAAACTAATTTTTGGCAGCGCATCAGGCATGTATTCAACGGAAATGAAAAAAACTACTTGACAAGCTTTGGCAGTTTTATTATCTTAGTACTAAGGGTGTTTCTGACTCAAAACTTGTTTTTGATCTGCAGGCTCAATAACAAAATTCAGTAAAAAACTCAGGGTATTTTTTGGCGGATTGTATCAAATTATAGCGTCTGCATGTCTTTTTCATTTTTTCTACATTCAGCCAAATCGCGCTTAAACTAAGCGTCAGTAAATTATTATAGCGCAAATTTACAGTATTATAGAGTCAAAACTCGCCACTCGGGATTTCTTTACCTTTTTCATTTTATGAATTTCTTAATACTTAAATTAAAGAAATTTAATTACACACAAAAAGTGCCAAGAATAATTGCCTTTTAGTTTAGGTTACGCAAGAGATCTAGTACATTTGAGTAGGTAGTATATAAGAACCGCAATTGTAGAGCATATTATTGTTAATAGTAAATTTGATAAAATACCGTAAGAAAAGAATTTTCCTACTATATATACTCCAATGGCCCCGAACATCATATTGCAGAATGAGAGAACTGCACTGCCAAGCCCTATACTTTTGATTGTTTCTAGCGCAGAGGTTACGTTGTTGCTTATTACAAGTGCAAGACCTATATTGCTTGGAATCCAAACAGTTTGAAGGACAAACACGTTTAATTTGCCTATGGAGTAAAAATATACCAACAAACTCTCAGGTATTATTGGCAACATTAACCCTATTATTAACATCCTGTTAACCCCTATTTTTGGCACATATCTTCTGTTAATCAAGGTTCCAATTATGTAAAATATAACTATGATTGATATTAGATAACCGAAATATTGCACTTCAACACCCATAGACTCAAATATGAAAGGGTAGTTAGCAATATACGCCCAAAGCCACATGAACGTTAATCCATGGATGGCTGCAAACCCAAGGAAACGATGATTTCTAAATATTGATATATATTGTTTAGGAATACTGATCATTACACTAGTTATACTGGTTTCATTCTTACTTATAGTGAGTGTTTCTTGTAACTTAAAGTAAATAAAAACGAGCATAACAATTGCTGCGAATGATATAATAAAAAACAAAAATTTCCAACTGTACCCACTTGAAATTATATAACTGCCTACCACTGGAGCTATCCCAGGTGAAAGCGCTACTACCATATTTAACTTTGAAATTACTCTTGAGTATTCACTACCTGAGTACATATCCCTTATAGCTGCATACCCAACTACGCCTGCAACACCAGCCCCTATTCCTTGTATAAAGCGAATGAGTATTAAGAGCGCAATATTATCAGCTATGTAACATGCAATGCTTGCCAAAGTAAAAATTGCCATACCGATCAGCATGATTGGACGCCTACCATAATGGTCAGATAGTGGACCATAAATTAATCCGGATATCGCAATTCCAACCAAATTTAAGCTGATTATAAGCTGTACCACATGACCTTCTATTTCAAAATAATGGGCAATGCTCGGTAGTGCGACTGAATACAGATCAGTTGCCATATCGACAATTGCTAAAGATAATATCATGATAAGAGAGATAATATTTTGTATTGCCACTTAATGGATTCGCTGAGCTATAAAAGTTTTATTATAATATATTTTCCTCATTTGGTTATATTAATTTAACTACTGAAGTTTAAAACAGTCATGCAAGGGGTCTATTAAAAGACCTGTGAAAATTCCATAAAATTATCGTATAGTATAATGGTTGATATAATAGATAGCATGAATAAATCACAATTAGTTAAAGAAGTGTTTGACTCCGTAGCAAATCGCTACGATGTTATGAATGATATAATGAGCCTTGGAATGCAAAGGCTATGGAAGGATAAGATGGTAAATAGTGTGCATTTTACAAAAAACTCTAAGGTTTTAGATATCGCTGGAGGAACTGGAGATATAGCAATAAGAATAGCGAGAAGAGAACCAAGTGCTCAGGTCACAATATGCGATATAAATCAAAATATGCTCAGCAGAGGCCGCGATAAAGCTATAAATGCAAACCAGCTTAATTTTAATTGGGTGTGTGCAGATGCAGAAAGTTTGCCTTTTGAGGATTCCGAATTTGATTACTGCACAGTAGCCTTTGGCATTCGAAACGTTTCCAACCGCAAGAAGGCTTTAAGTGAAGCATATAGGTTATTAAAACCAAATGGGCAATTTATCTGCCTGGAGTTTGCCCCTATGCGCTATCAGAATGAAATGTTCACCAAATCTTATGACTTATATTCATTTAAAGTAATTCCCAAAATTGGCAGCATAGTTGCTAAAGATAAGAGTTCCTATGAATATTTGGTGAAGAGCATCAGAGAGTTTCCAACTCAGGCTGAGTTTAAAATTGAAATTGAAGAAGTGGGATTTAAGAATGTTGAGTTTCATAATATGAGCTATGGAATAGTGGCATTACACATTGGAACAAAATGAATATTAAACTCTGGTATAGAACACTAGATTATTATCTCATTATTCCAGTAGTCGTTTTGCTGACTGTAAGCTTCGTTCTTGTTTATTCGGCAAGTCCTGTAATTGCACAGCGTCTTTCTTTACCGCAAAATTATTTTATACAGCGCCATACAGTTTATATAGTTCTGTCATTGGTTACCCTAGTAACATTTTCTTTTCTCAATATAAAAACCATATTTAACCTCTCATTTATGGGTTTTACTCTGTTTATTATTCTAATGGTAGCTGTGGTAATACTTGGGATGGAAGCAAAATGGGCGAAACGATGGTTATATGTTGTCAAAATTTCAATTCAGCCATCTGAGTTTGTAAGGCCCTTTTTTCTGTTGTTATAGCTGATGTCTTGGCTAGCGGAACGAAGTTTAAAATTCACGTGTCAATCATAATATTTCTGTTGATTTTCATATTGTTACTTTTACAGCCTGATTTCAGTATGTACATGCTTTTGACATATTCTTTTACCTGCCAAATGTTTATTGCGTGTATACCACTTTTATACTTTGTATGTATAGTAGGAATAGTCACAACTGGAATTGCGACGGCTTACTTGTGTTTTCCACATATAAAGCAAAGGGTTTACAATTTTCTCTTTTTTACACAGCGTGATAATTTTCAAGTCGTAAAATCATTGGAAGCATTCAAAAAAGGCCAGTTAACTGGTGTTGGCCATGGTGAAGGTAGCGTCAAAATCTTTCTTCCTGATAGTCATACAGATTTTGTATTTTCTGTCTTAGCAGAAGAATTTGGTTTGGTTATGTGTTTAGCCACATTGATGTTGTTTGGCATCATTTCGGCTCGTTTACTCTATGTTGCATATAGAGAAAGTGAATTATTCAATCTACTGGTAATTCTCGGCATTTCGATTCAATTTATTACACAATTTATAATAAACATAGGGGTAACGTTAAGCATTTTTCCCACCACTGGTATAACTTTGCCATTACTGAGATATGGCGGTTCTTCCCTTTTATCTTCAAGCATTGCTCTTGGCATAATGCTGTGTTTTAGTAGAAACCAAGCTATTGTACTAAAATTTCGTAGTCGTATTACGCTTAGAAGATATATGGACTAGTGGTCAGGACTGCCAACCTGTATCGCTTGCAACTGCATGAACACTGTGGTTTGAGCCTACCAGGATAGTGTCATGAAGACAGCCCTTCGTTGTCATCCAGGTAGCCCTCTCTCCTGCCATCCCAACGCCTCCTTTTCCTATCATCCTAATCCATATGATGTCATCCAAGTAGCCCTTTTAACGCTAACTATTGATTAGAAAGAGAATAGAGAGAAGAAGGGAAATATGATAAACTCCAGTATTTTAGCGATAA
>NZ_JBFTEN010000028.1:0-13426 GCF_041154185.1 Wolbachia endosymbiont of Tettigetta isshikii
AAATTTCTTAAATATTTATTACCAAAGTAGTATCCTGGATCCCAGTGTCGGAGCACTGGGATGACAAGAATAGGGGCTACTGGTGTGACGAGAAGAGAGCACTGGAATGAAAGGAGGAGGACTACTTGGATAATAGGAAAAGGAGGTGCTGGGGTTACACACTGGCAAAACGGTATCTTTAATTTGTCCTATTACAATTGTTATTACCATTTAACAACTCTCCAAAATCAATTATATTTGAAAAATAGTCACTATCTATAACGTCATCACTTACACCATTAACGTGAATGAGGACTGGACGGCATGAAAAGCCTTTTGGACGGTTTAGTGTATCTATTTTCGTTTGTACTTCCTGGATTATTGAACGACCAATTTTATTCTTTGAAAATTTGATTTCGCAAATATAGAGAGTGTTAAACTTTGTTTGAATCATATAATCAATTTGACAACCAGCACTATTACGCGTTCCATTCTGAAAAAATGGATTTTCGCTTACTATTCCATCAATTCCCAAGATATTATGTATGCTTTTTCTATTGTTAAGTACCAAATTTTCAAACTGAAGTCCGATGATTGTATGCCACTCCGGTAGAGATGCGAGCAATCCCATGGAGTAGGTGTTGCGATTAATTTTTCCTAGATTTTTTTCAATATATTTTAGATAAAACCTTAAATAGTTATCTTGAAGTCTGTACCTTCTTAGTCGCGAATCAATACCTGTTTTTATATTCCAAGTGTGATCCTTTGCAATAAAACCAGCAAGCTCGAGCTCATATAGATACTCGGAAATGCGTCCATGTCTCGCAATGTCTAAAGCAGCACAAATTTCTTCCTGTTCTTTAGCTCCAGTAGAAAGAGCCCTAACTATTTGCTTATAAAAAACTGTTTTTCGCATGAATAAATCTGAAAATATTTGGTCAAATTCCTCAACTAAAAACCCGCATTTCGAGAAACAAAGCTTTTTGATATTTTCTTCAGCACTGTGTTTAAAATTTACCTCTTCTAAATATTTTGGAATTCCGCCGGTTACTGCGAGTACCTTAAATTTTTCATATGCTGAAATATTTTTTGGCCAAAATCTATTGCAATCAGAAAGTGCTAATTCCCCGAGTGTCAAAGTCAATGATATTCTTCCAACAAAACCAGTGCTACTGAGTATGTTTTTTTCGATCCAAGATGATGCAGATCCACACACAACAAAAATTAACTTGTTGTTATTCTTTAGCTGTGTATCCCAAAAATTCTTTATTTTGCCTAAAAAAGTTGGATCTTTTGAACCCATCCAAGAAATCTCATCAAATAGCAGTAATATTTTCCCTGATAGTAGACGCTCGCCAACTGCCCATAGTAAATCGCTCCAGTCATCATACCTAGCAAAAGACGTATTAAACTGCCTAGCAATTTGCCTAGAAAATTCATTAAGTTGGTGAGATATTGTAGTATGCTTCTCCGGTGGTAAACCTATAAATGAATAATATTGCTCGAAATGCTTGCCAAACTCTTGAATTAAACGACTTTTTCCTATACGACGCCTTCCTTTGACTACTACAAAGGATGCGGTATTTTTTTCTTTAAGCTCCAGTAATTGCTTTAACTCAGCTTGCCTACCAATAAATGATGGAGACATAAAACATGAAATGTAAATCTTTGTCTCTATTATGAGCTATAAAATTGGAGACGTAAATAAATAAATTGTGATTTTTGTCTCCATTATGAGCTATAAAATTGGAGACATAAACAAATAAACAGAAAAAATAACATAAAAATCTTTTTACCTTCAAAAGTATGCTATTTAATATAGTTTAAGTCATCTAAATAGATTTATGCGGCGTATAGCCTCGTTCTTTATATTATCGGCAATACTAATAAGCTGCGGACTGCAAAAACCTGCACTTGTGCTGCTTAAAGGTGAAGAGTTTTATGGAAAAAGAGACCTAGAATATACAAGCGAATATCATTTAATTAGAGAGGATGTTGATTCTTCGATAAAAAAAGAAAATAGAAAAGCCGTCGTAGATAAGGTACATAGAGATAACAATAAAGCGCAAAATGTGGAAATTAATGGAGTAAGTTGTAAATTTGTAATGCCAGTTAAAGGTACTATTATTTCAACTGCCTCCTCTGATGAAGTATGCAAAGATGGAGTAAAAATTGCTGCTCAAGGCGGAACGAATGTGGTTGCTTCTGCACCTGGTAAAGTGATATATGTAGGCAAAGGGCTGAGGTGGTATGGAAATTTAATTATAGTAGAACACAAAGATAATTATGTGACTGTGTACTCCTATTTAAAAAACATACACGTTGAAATTGGTGATAAAGTAAAACAGGGTCAAGTAATTGGATCTGCAGGTAAGTCAAGTACGCAGGATAAAGATCCGCAGATGTGCTTTACAGTACGGCATAACGGTCAAGCGGTTGATCCTTTGAAGCATATGGACTGTAATTGAATTTGGATTTATATGAAATATGATTTTAAAAACGTTGAAAAATTTTATCAAGATAAGTGGAATTTCTCTGTAAGCGAAAGTAGCAAACAAGAGAAATGTTACGTATTAGAGATGTTTCCATATCCATCTGGAAAAATTCACATGGGACACTTACGAAACTATGCAATAGGAGATGTAATAGCACGTTACAAGAGAGCTTGCAGATTTGAGATTTTGCACCCAATTGGCTGGGATGCGTTTGGGTTACCCGCTGAAAATGCAGCAAGGGATAATAATATTAGCCCTGCGGCATGGACAAAAGAGAATATAGATAATATGCGTGCGCAGCTTAGATCTATAGGCCTTTCTTATAATTGGGAGCGTGAACTCTCCACATGTGAGCCTGACTATTACAAACACGAACAAAAATTTTTCCTGGATTTTTTAAAACATGGACTTGCCTATCGAAAAGAGTCGTGGGTTAACTGGGATCCAGTTGACCAGACAGTGCTTGCAAATGAACAAGTAGTCGACGGAAAAGGATGGCGTTCAGGCGCGGTTGTTGAAAAACGTAAATTATCCCAATGGTTTTTAAAGATTACCGATTTCGCTGAAGATTTACTCAAGTGCCTGCAAGATTTTAAAAATTGGCCAGAAAAAGTCAAAACAATGCAAGAGCGCTGGATAGGAAAATCCGAAGGGGTAACTATAGAGTTTGAAATAGTTGGTCTAAATAAGAAATTAAAGATTTTTACAACTTCTCCTCAAACTTTGTTTGGAGCTTCTTTTCTTGCGGTAGCAGCAGAGCACCCTATTGTGCAGGATATCATGCTTCCAGATGCTCCTGAAGTTTTGTCATCCCAGTGCTTAAACACTGGGATCCAGCAAAAAGATGAATGGATTCCAGCGTCACGCGCTGGAATGACAATTGATGATATAAAAACAAATGGGGAAAATGACGAAAAATTTGCAATTTACACTGGATTGAACGTTAAACACCCATTTCTTGACAAGGAATTGCCACTTTATATAGCGAATTTTGTATTGATGGAGTATGGAGAAGGTGCAATTTTTGGATGCCCTGCACATGATCAGCGTGACTTTGAATTTGCACAGAAGTATAATTTGCCGATCATTCCTGTAGTGCGTGAAGAGGGCGCACAAGCCACAGAGACCTTAAAAGAAGTATACACCTGCGATGGGGTAATGTTCAACTCTGAATTCTTAAACGGATTAACTGTCAGCAAAGCAAAGGAAGTAGCCATTAAAAAGCTTGAAGAAAAAGGAATGGGCAAAAAAACGATAAACTATCGCTTACATGATTGGGGAATTTCAAGGCAGCGTTATTGGGGATGCCCTATACCTATTATATATTGTAAAGATTGTGGTACTGTACCAGTGCCGGAAAAAGACCTTCCTGTAGTTCTGCCAACGGATGTGGAATTTAAAAGTGGTAGTAATCCACTTGATAAACACCCAACATGGAAATTCGTTGAGTGTCCAAAATGCGGAGAGCAAGCAGAGCGTGAAACTGATACATTTGACACATTTTTTGAATCTTCCTGGTATTTTGCTGCATTTTGTAGTGAAAATAAATATATCAATAAGGATGCGTGTAATCGTTTTATGCCTGTAGATTATTATATAGGTGGAATAGAACATGCGATCTTGCACCTGCTTTACTCACGATTTTTCTGCCGCGCTTTAACCAAATGTGGTTACCTTGATACTAAGGAGCCTTTCTCTACTTTAATCACTCAAGGAATGGTTTGCCATGTAACTTACAAAGATGAGAATGGCAAATGGCTTTTTCCTGAAGAAGCAAAGGCATTGATGGAACAAGGTGCTGAGGTTCAAGTTGGAAAAGTTGAGAAGATGAGTAAATCAAAAAAGAATACAGTTGACCCAAATTTTATCATAGAAAAGTACGGTGCTGATACTGCTCGCTTGTTCGTATTATCTGATACTCCTCCAGAGAAAGATATGGAATGGTCCGATGATGGCGTAGAAGGTTGTTCTCGCTATATAAATAAATTGTGGCGCATGGTAATGCAGCTAAGACCTGTGAACATGCGCTATAATAACGAAAGTGTTACAGGTAAACTTTTAGAATACAGAAAAAAAATACATAAGCTCTTGCACGGACTTACAGATGACTTGGAAAACTGCAGATTAAACTGTGTAGTGGCAAAATTCCGTGAAATGACGAATTTAATAGCTGAAATAAGCGTAAAAGCTGGAAAATCTCTTATTGATGAAGGTATATGTATACTAATCAGAGTAATTGAGCCATTTATACCACACCTGGCTGAAAACTTATGGCAAGAAATGGGAGGCAAAGGTATGCTATATCTAAAGCCTTGGCCACAAGCTGTCAAGTCACTGCTAATTGATGATATGGTGACCGTGGCAGTTCAGATCAATGGAAAACTGCGTGCAACAATCGAGGTGGTAGTTGACTTATCTCAAGAAGAATTAAAGAAAATAGCGATAGACTACGTGTCCAACAGGATCGATCAAAGCAAAGTTCGCGCTATATATGCTGTACCAAATAAGATAGTAAACATAGTTATATAAAAATCTAAGTAGCGCTTTCCTAACTTTATAGTTATACTTTTTTTGATATGTAGTTATAACCTTTTTAATATAAAGGTTATATACTTGTGCGTTATATATATATTTTTTTGTATGAGGAGTTATATGAAAATGAAGAGATTATGTGCCTTAGCTGTATTACTCACCTCATCTTTAGCGAGTGCAGCAGGTGATGTAGTGGCTAATTTAGAAGGTCAGTATTACGCAGGTTTAAACTTTGGTGCCGGCTGGGGCGGTGGCTTTATAGTGAAACCTAGCATTGTTTTTGGTTACCATCATGATAAAAACTCTAAATTTGAACTTGAGGTTCTCAGTAATGTTAAGTCGTTAAAGAGCATAGGAGCTAGCTTATTGGCAAACTACCGTTTTTATCCTGACCTTGATATCGATCCTGTTAAGCTATACGTCAGTAGAGGTTTAGGTGGATATCTCCAGATAGTACCTTTTGGCTTTGGTGGTGGAACTCAAACTGATGAAGATGATAAAACGACCACTACTACAAGTGATGACGGAACTACCACTACTACTACAACCGATAGTACAAGCGGCGCTATAGTAGATAGAACTACTCCGGATATTTATGGTACAGAGTCCCATGGTCAATCTTTAGCAGACAAAATACTGCGTTCTATTTCTTATAAACTGAAGGTTGGTGTTGATTATGAATTTACTCCACAGATAGTTGGCGCAGTTGGTATTACCGTAGGCGGGCAACTTGGTGGTTTAAAAGCGTTAAAAATGCAAAATGCAACTTCAGAGGTAAGAATTCGTTATAATTTTTAGATGTATTTTTAGTATTTATGTAAAAAGGGATTGAAAATCGACTTCTTGCATAACTAAACTAGCAGAAAAAAAAGGCAAACAAACCACGTGTGGCGAGTTTTGACTCTATAATACTTTAAATTGGCGCTATAATAATTTACTGACGCTTAGTTTAAGCGCGATTTGGCTGAATGTAGAAAAAATGAAAAAGACATGCAGCCGGTATAATTTGATACAATCCGCCAAAAAATACCCTGAGTTTTTTACTGAATTTTGTCATTGAGCCTGCAGATCAAAAACAAGTTTTGAGTCAGAAATACACTTGCTTTTATAGCAACAGGTCTGACGAAATTTGTCAAGTAGTTTTTTTGTTCCCATGGTTTAGGCAGCTATTTGGGCAACAGATCTTATACCTCTTGCTCTCAAATTCGCATAAATCATGAATTATGCACGTTTCACATGAGGGTTTTTGTGCTTTGCAAACATATCTACCATGCAAAATCAGCCAATGATGAGCATAAAGCAGGTATTTCTTTGGAACTACATTTAAAAGAGATTGCTCCGCTTTAAATACATCTTTTTCTTTCACAAGCCCTACTCTATTGCTAACTCTAAAAACATGAGTATCAACCGCCAATGTTGGAACGCCAAGCCCTGAATTTAAGAACACATTAGCGCTCTTTCTCCCAACCCCTGGTAAAGAGACCAAATCGTCAAAATTCGCAGGAACTTCGCTATTGTACCGCTCAACTAATATTTTGCTGAGCTCAATTATGTTTTTTGCCTTGGAATTATACAAACCAATGCTGCTTATGCGTTTCCTCAGCTCGTTCTGCCCCAATTCTAGCATCTTTTCTGGTGTATCAGTGATGCTAAATAGCTCTTTTGTAATTTTATTAACGCTTACATCGGTCGTCCGCGCTGACAAAACTATTGCAACCAGCAATGTAAAATGATTGGTATAATTTAGCTCTATTTTCGGTATAGAATTCGACTGCTTGAACTTTTCAAATATCAATTCTATTTTTTTTGAGTCCATTTCATTTATAGCATTTTTTTTAAGAAAAGAACCCCTCTTTCCCATCATACAAATACAACTTATCCATTCTCACCACGTCAAAGTTATTTTCTTCAAGTTTGACTAGCAGGTTATTTACATCATTATTTGTAATAGTTTTCTTTTCATTATTTGCAATAAACCTGCAGGTTATTTGGTCACTTAAAGATTTTGGACTTCCCGGCCAAATTGCAAGACCTTTTGAGTATATTGCTATAATTTTCGGATTACTCGATTCAAATAACTTCACTATTTGATCAAAACCAGCTGACTTACTCCAGGCAATTGTTATATCGCTACCAACCAGCTTTCTAACTTTGTAGTCCTGCTTACAGTTATCTTGCGTTTTATTCACTCTACTATCTGAGCCACTGCCAATTATAAGTTCAGATAACATCTTGGGTTTTTTCCCTAGATTATCTATAACAGCTTCTGCAAATTCTTTAGTACCAACTTTTTGCTTACTCTTTTTCCACTTATATAAATCGGCAGTGTGTACTCCATCCTCTAAAGTCTTCAGCCACGCATCGTAAATCAGTTTTGCAGCACCCACTTGACCCATGTAAATTAGCATATGCACTGCAGCATTTAAAAGCCCTGAAGGATTAGCCATGTTTTTTCCTGCAATATCAGGAGCAGAGCCGTGTACTGCTTCAAACATCGCGTATTCACTCCCTATATTGCTACTTCCAGCTAACCCTACAGAACCTGAGATTTGTGCTACTATATCTGACAATATATCACCATACAAGTTCTCAGTTACTATAACATCGAAATTCTCGGGTTCTGTGGCAACATGTGCCATTCCAATATCAATTATATAATGTTCTGCCTTTATATATGGATATTCTTTTGCAATACAATCAAACGCTGCATGGAAAGTGCCGTCGGTCATTTTCATTATGTTATCTTTAGTTAGGCAAGTTACTTTCTTTCTATCATGCTTTTTCGCGTATTCAAAAGCATACCTGCATATCTTCTCTGAGCCGGATCTAGTAATAATTTTAGTGCACTGATAAGAATCACCAGTGAGTCTGTGCTCTATCCCTGTATAAACGTCTTCCTCATTTTCGCGTATTACCACGATATCAAACTTATCGAATTTATTTTCTATAACAGGATGGTATGAAATGCATGGCCTGATATTTGCATATAACCCTAAGTTCTTTCTAAGTGCAACGTTTAAGCTTTTGTGACCTTTACCTTGCGGAGTTGTTGTCGGAGATTTTAATAACACCTTTGTTCTTTTAATCGATTCCCAACCACTCGGAGAAATTCCATGAGACCATTCTTTGTTATAAACACACTCTCCTATTTTAATAACATCTACCGAGATCTTTGCCTCTGCTTCGCGCAATATTGACAGCACCGCTTCCATAATCTCCGGCCCGATACCGTCACCATATGCAACTGTGATTGGTGTTGACATAACTCTCCTAACTATAAATGACCTAATGTTAATTCAAATGATAGAATGACACAAGTAGTCAATATTACCTAAATTAGCATACTTGCGGTTATTTAATAACATACTTTTATACTAGTACGTCATTGTAAAACATGTAAAGTATACGAATACTGAAATAAGTTACGCCGGAATTCTGAGGCAAGTTTTAGCAAGTGTGATCGACTGTATTTTATGGATAACAATAGCATTCGTTTCAGCTTTCTGTTTAACTCTATCATCTATACCACATAATGGTGATGTAAGTGATATTTACATCACATCTACCCATATGATAATTTTTATGACAACACTGCTTATAACATATATAATATTAATATATTAATGATAACGAAGTACGGTGGCACTCGAGGAAGACTATTGTGCAGCATACGTATAAAAGACGCAAATACATTTACAAACGTTACCCTAATGCAAGCAACAATAAGATACATTTTTAGGGAAGGCATTTGGCTCACTTATAATCTTCTGTCTGATCCTCTGCCTGGTTATGTTTCTGGATGTCTTTTAATTGTACTAATCTCAGCTTTAGTGTTTGCAATATTTGACCAATGCAAACAAACATTTTACGACAAAATTGCAAAAACAGTAGTGATAGACTATAAACCTAATTGATATTTTCCTTTAGGTCTAGTAACTAAGGGCGTCATGAAAGCAGCCTCTATGATGTCATTCAAGCGCCCCTTCGGTGTCAGCTACTTGGGTGACAAGAAAAGGGCACTGGTATGATAAGAAATGTGCTACTTTCATGACGCACTTCCAGTGAGGGTTGCTCTCAAACTACAATGTTCGTATAGTTGTGAGCTAAAAAACATTCAAACAATAGTTTAGAGAGTTACTCAAACCTAGAAAGTCAGATCTTAGCTAACCAGCTCAGAGAATTACTCCTTGTCATTTGTGGTGTACTGCATTAATATTTACTTGTTAATCCAGAAGATATTGATGAATAATATTGTAATTGTTGGTCTACAGTGGGGCGATGAAGGAAAGGGTAAAATAGTAGATTATCTTTCTGAGAACGCAGACGTAGTCGTAAGATTTCAGGGGGGGAATAATGCAGGGCATACTATAGTAATAGATGATGAGGTTTATAAATTAAATTTGCTGCCTTCCGCTGTTTTAAGGATGTGCAAAATATCTGTTATAGGAAACGGTGTTGCTCTTGATTCACATGCTCTAATCTCAGAAATAGAGTCATTAAAAACTAGAGGTATAGATATCAACCCGAGCAATTTGATTGTATCTGAAAGCTGCCCATTAATACTTAGTGTACATAAGGACAAGGAAAAGTTATTTGAAGATTTAAACGGGAATCACAAAATTGGCACAACAAACAAAGGAATAGGGCCTTGTTATGAAGATAAAGTTGGAAGAAGAGCTATACGCCTTTGTGACTTAGAAAACGCAGATGAGCTCAATAACAGAGTGGATACTCTTCTGAATTATCACAATGCTATCAGGAAAGGCCTAAACTGGCTGGTAGTAAAAAAAGAGGAAATGTTAAAGGAAATTGAAGAGATCGCAAAAAAAATTCTTCCATACAAAAAGCCAGTATGGAAAATATTGAATGACCTTACAAGAGAAGATAAAAAAATAATATTTGAAGGCGCCCAAGGCACATTTTTAGATATCGACCATGGGACATACCCTTTCGTTACTTCAAGCAATACCGTAGCATCACAAGCAATAACAGGCTCAGGATTGTTTTCCAATGCCTATGTTATCGGTGTAGCAAAAGCTTATACAACAAGAGTAGGCAACGGTCCATTCCCTACTGAGCAGAAAAATGAAGTGGGAGATAGCTTATTTGCTATAGGCAAGGAGCTTGGAACAGTGAGTAATAGAAGAAGACGCTGCGGTTGGTTTGATGCAGTTTTAGTTCGCCATGCAGTGCAACTCTCTGGAGTTTCAAGTGTTGTATTAACTAAACTGGATATTCTTGACTCTTTTGACACAGTTAAAATATGTACTAGTTATAAGTACAGTGGAAGAATATACGATTATTTGCCTGCATCACATTCAATACAAGAAGAATTGGAGCCGATGTATGAGGAATTTCCTGGTTGGAAAGAAAACACTCAAGGCAAAAGGTCGGTTGAGGAATTGCCTGCAAATTTGATGAAATATGTAAGAAAAATAGAAGAATTAATAGGTGTCCCAATTTATCTGATTTCAACCAGTCCAAAGAGGGAAGACGTTATAAAGCTTAAAGATTTTAAGTTTCCTGAGAATATTCTTGCGTCTTATTAACTGTTATCCAGTAAAACGCTTATTTAGCGAAAAAAACACTTGCGCGACTTTAAACATTAACCTATTATGCAAAGCTGTTTTGCATAATGATGTATGGTGAAGGTAAATTCAGTGTATAACGAAAGCAAAAAAGTTGAGCTCAAGTCTAACGCTTAGAGTTATTTTCAACATTTCATTGTCAGGATTTGTGTAGAAGAGATTTTAACAGCAATGTAGTGGGGGTATATTATGATCGGTGAAGGAAGCAAATTATTACTAGAAGCATTGAGGATAAGAAATCAGGAGGATGAATTCTTTTTTGCAGTACAAGTGATTGATGCAATAGATGAATTGCTAAAACTGCATGATAGATTATGTTCATCAGGGAGAAACAATTGTATTAATGATGTAGAGAAGTTCAGCAAATCTGGTCGTGGGCTGTGTGAGTTTCAATTTCTTCAGAGCCGTATCGTTTGTGAAGAGGAGCCTCCCATTAGGGGCCTTGCTATAATGAAATTTCTTTACCCAACTCTAGTAGATGAAAATCTATATAAAGAATTATACAAGTTCAATGATCTTATCAAAAATTTTTGCAGCACATCTGGTTCTACTAATTATGAACAAACAAGTTCTCAATTGAATGAGATGGTAAAAGGTTTTAAGTTGGAAGATCTGAAAAATAGGATAAAGTTGTTAGTCCTTTTGAGAGGACATATAGACTTTACTACTATACGAAAAGCCTATGATGATTGGTGTTTTATTGATTTAATGGATGATGTTAATTTTAGACAAGAATATGTGAATAAAGTCGTAGAAGAAAGAGAACGGCCTATTAGTGAGAATCTTAAAAAAAATATAGATAAATGTGCAAGTTTGACAGCACAGGGAAAGCAAATTGCAAGTAAGTACTTTGAAGGAAAAGTAAGCTTTCAAGCTTACTGTGAAGAAACTGACAATGCCAGTAGAGCCTTAAACGTTAATCTTATTAACTATAATGGAAGTGAGCCAATTAAGATTAGTGATATTTTACAGCAGGAGAAAGATATTGTAAGTTGAATATCTATTGCAATAAAAAGCATGACATATGCGCTCGTCGAGAAGATAAAAAAAGATATTATGAATTTAAAGAAGGTGCATGTCATTAAATGACAAGTAAGTGGCCTGTAGAAGATGAGTCTGGGAACATCTCAACTTTTACCATGGTTATGAATCTGGATAGTACTGGAATAACTGAAATACTAAGATTTAATAGTAAGGAATCTGAAGATGAGGGTTATATATTATTGTCAGAAGAAGATAAAAAATTAATAAAAAAATGAGGAATTATACATTGAAAACTTATCCTTATATGAAGCTGTGGAGGAATTTTTAGGAATGCAGCGTAATAGAGAAAAGGTGATACGAATAGATGGGAAGCGTGACTCTTCATTGCCTGACGTTATACCTAAAGATATTGGTAGTAATCCTACTACTAACGGTACATCAATACCTACGAGAGCTAATTTACGAAACAATAAAACTCAGACAAAGGATGACCAGAATCTTGTAAAAGCTGAGCAGAAAATAAAAAAATTAAAAGCACAAAATAAAAAACTAGAACAAAAAGGTAAAGAGTTAGAGCAGATGGTAGAAGGGATACCTGACGTGGACTACCTAAGGTCACTGATTAGACACCTTGGATTTCAAAATGCTCTTAAAATGCAAGAATTAGATAATGAACAGTTTAGCGCTAGAAGAGACTTCAATAAAATAAGTCAGCTAGGAAAAGAACTTGATTTATTAGGGCGTGCATCAGAATGCATGAAAGGTTTGGAGGGTCTCATTCGATGTATTTCATTAGATGATGCTGGATACTATAGCGATGAGGAGTCTGATGATACACATTCTAATTCTCCAATCAAGAACGTGAGTCAATCGCGTAGATGTTCAATATAGAATATACCTTGAGCTAACATGGTTATAGCTCATACCAAACTCTCCATCTTATATTGAGAATCGGATGCAACACCATACACTCTGTTTGGTGGGGCAATTTTGTTTTCTATGCCAAAGGTGATACCTTCAATTATTGCTGCAAGCACTTTTTCAATGTTGCAGTCTGCTCCAGGAACGCGGTGTTCTAGGCGACATTTATTGCCAGAATTGAGTATTCTTATCGCAGCAGTTCTATTATTCACGCCCCAACTAACTGTGGTTGGGGTATGAATGTCTGAATATTGAAATCTTAAATACGAATCATCATTTGGAGCAAAAAATAACATATGTTTTTTCATTATAGCACATAATCCACCAATACTATGAATCAAGTAATCACTATACTTTTGTTCGCTGCGGTAAAATAAGTTGCTGCTGTTTGAATCCACCAAATTAACATGTACGTTTAATGCACTGCCTGCTCTATCTAAGTAGGGTTTTGCTTTGAAGGAAGCATTCCCACCAAGTTTTTGTGCTGTTTCAGTAATTAATTCTTTTACTAACTCAAAATGCTTGATTAAGTTATTAGAATTGGTGTAACAACCACTTTTTATCTCATATTGATGCATGGAACTCTCTTTCTCACAGGAAAATCCAAGTGAAGCTATTTTATTTTTAATATTACTAAGAAATAAATGTTCTTTTTCTATTTCTTCAATGTAAAATTCTAGTTCAATACCGAGTTTAGCATAACAACTTAAACCACTTAATATGATCATAGATTTACTTCAGTAAGTTTATATTAGGTTAGTTATATTTATATGAGCACTTTACTTTTTTGCCAATAAATTTAATATCTTATTTATACATAATACATTATTATCAACTATGTTTTTTAAAAATTTTTTATTTGTGTGATTTTGCAACTTTACCCAGTCATATGGGCAATAAAAACCAGTTTGTTATAGAAAATAGATT
>NZ_JBFTEN010000029.1:0-13219 GCF_041154185.1 Wolbachia endosymbiont of Tettigetta isshikii
TTTTTCTCGGTCGCACACGCCCATGATAACTCTATTCCTATAGTGAGTAGGGTTATCTTTCTCTCTTATCTCTTTTATATCACGTTTTTAACTTACAATGTTTTTCCTTTATATTTTCCAATAAGTGTTTTTCCTATAAAAAGAGCTTTAACAACTTTTTGATTTTGCGTTAAGTCATCATCAACTTGTATAACTTCGTCAGATTTATTCACTTCGGGTGTAGCTGGCGGTTTGTTGCCTAACATGTTATTTAACACCTTGTACATTATATATGTTACAACCTCGTTTTAACTTCCTCTGCTCTTTTATCTACATATTTTTCTACTTCACTGCGCACATGTCCTTTTAAGCTGTCAAGAAAGTTTTGCAAGTCGAGTAAAGTTAATTCAGACGTTTCCATAAACCCCCCAGTTCTATTATTAACCCAATAATACATCTAGTATACTAAAATATCTTTAAAAAGGACGACTTAAAAGTCCTGACACTTAGGTAGCTAATGTTAACTACCAATATCATACCTGAAGAAACCTCCTGGCCATTCTAAAAAGTTCAGTGCCGAGTACACTTTACTTTTAGCTTCTTCCACACTGCTTCCTTCCCCTACTATATTGAGCACTCTCCCGCCATCGGAAACTAAGTTACCGCTTTCATCTAACTGAGTACCAGCATGGAATACCAGCATACCGGGAATGCTCTCAATTTTATCCAACCCCCTAATTATTTCTCCTGTTTTATAATCACCTGGATAACCCTTACTTGCAACGACTACACAAACTGTAGATTTGTTAGTAAGCTCCACCGTTTTGGCACTCAACTTTCCTTCTGCAACTGATAACATTAATTTTAATAAGTCACAATTTTCATCAAATCTAGGCAAAATAGATTGTATCTCCGGATCACCGAATCTAACATTGTACTCAAGAAGTTTAGGGCTATCCTTGCAAATCATCAAACCAGCAAAGAGCACTCCTTTATAAGGTGTTCCAATATTAGTCAGGGCTTGAATTGTCGGATATATTATTCTTTGGATAATTTTTTGCTCCATATCCTTACTTATAATTGAAGGCGATGAGTATGCCCCCATACCTCCTGTATTTTGACCTTCATTGTTTTCATTAGCTCTTTTATAATCCTTTGCACATCCAAGTGTTGCCACTTTCAACCCGTCAACAAGAGCAAAAAAGCTTACTTCCTCTCCCACTAAAAATTCTTCTATGACTATCTCTTCACCTGATTCACCGAATTTTTTCTCTACCAACATTGAACCTATCGCCGAAAAAGCTTCGTTTTCTGTGTTGCATATTATTACGCCTTTCCCTGCTGCAATTCCGTTTGCTTTCACCACAAGTGGAAATTTTATTTTATTGCTGCATACAAAGTCTTTAGCTAATCCCTCATCGACAAAACACTCATACTTGGCAGTTGGTATACCATATTGTTTACATAACCCCTTGGTGAAAGACTTTGATGCCTCAAGCTTCGCAGCTGCTCGACTTGGAGTAAAAACATTTATTCCCTCTGCAACTAGGTTGTCAGCAAGCCCATCGATTATTGGTTGCTCTGGACCAATAACAACTAATTCTATATTTTCTCTCTTGCAAAATTGTGTGATATCAATTGAGTTTCTGATATTTATATCCACAAGAACCCCAAGATTTTCCATAGCTCGTCGACCAGGAGTGATATATAACCCAGTTAAGATAGGAGATTTTTTTAGAGCCCAAAGTAAAGCATGCTCACGCCCACCAGAACCTATAACCAGAACCTTCATCTTTAATTTCCTCGTTTTTTGTATGTTAAAACTATTATTTGTTTATAACAGTATCATTACTCATATATTTTTGCAACACGTTTGGTATTGTAATTGACCTGTTAGGATTTTGATAATTCTCCATTATGGCAATAATCGTTCTTCCTATAGCTAAAGCCGAGCCATTTAAAGTGTGAACATATTTTTTCACCTTCTTGTCAGCCTCTAAAAAGTATTTAGCGTTCATTCTTCTTGCCTGAAATGCACCGCAATTTGAGCAACTTGATATCTCTCTATATTTATTTTGCTCAGGCAGCCACACCTCTATGTCATAAGTCTTCTGCGCGGCGAAGCCCATATCACCACTGCATAGCAGCATCACCCTATATGGCAATTCCAATTGCTTTAATATCTCTTCAGCAACACTTGTCATGCGCTCAAGTTCATCATTTGATTGGTTTTCAGTTGTGATACTCACCAACTCCACTTTACCAAATTGATGTTGCCTAACCATGCCTCTCGTGTCTCTTCCTGCGCTACCGGCCTCCTTACGAAAACACTCCGAATATGCAGTAAAACGAACTGGCAGTTCTTTATCTTCTATTATTTTATCAGCAACCAAATTTGTTAGAACCACTTCACCTGTGGGAATCAATCTTAATTCGTCGGTAGTTAAATATGAATCATCAGAAAATTTCGGTAGCTGACCAACATTATACATCGCTTCATTCTTTACCAAAGCCGGATGATATACCTCAGTATAGCCAAATTCATTAACATGCATTTCAAGCATAAAATTTACTAATGCTCGTCCAAGCTTAGCTAACCGTCCTTTCAATACTGCAAATCTTGACCCGGAGATTTTTGCTGCTTGCTTAAAATCCATCGAATCCAACCCCTCTCCGAGTTCATAATGAGACTTTGGCACAAAATCAAATTTTCTTCTCTCTCCATATTTTCTAACTTCTACGTTGGAGCTCTCATCTTCACCTATTGGCACGTTTTTTGCAGGGATATTTGGTAAGTTAGATAAGATATTCATTAAGTTATCTTTCTTCGTTTGCTCTTTTAAGCTGATTGCCTCTATCTCATTTGTTATATTTCTTGACGCTTCTACCTCATTTTCACAGGGGCTCTTGCTAATTTTGAGCTTCTTTATCTCTTCTGTGATTTCATTGCGCTTCCTATTCAAATCTTGCAGTTTAGTGGTTAATGACCTTTTCTCATGATCGATTTCCAATATTTCTTCTACAGTAAAATTTTTAATTCCCCTGCTCTTCATCGCTTTTCCGAATTCCTCAGGATTTTTGCGTATATACTCTATATCATGCATACATTGTGCCATTACTAACATTGTTACTGTACTTTAAAAGCTTTTAATGCTCAATATTTTTGCACGCGCCATTAATAACTGCTATGGTAATAGGATAAATTAAAGACATCGTTTTGCCAATCAACAATGATGTCATTCCAGTACTTCCTTTTCTTGTCATCCAAGTAGCTAACACTGAGATCTAGAATACTACTTTAGTAATAAGTATTTAAGAAATTTACTAAATAGAAAAAAAGGTAACAAAACCAGAGTAGCTAGTTATTTACTATCTATCTTATAACATTGGCGTTTTTGATGTCTTAAACGACTTATAAGCGCGTTTCAGCTTGAAAAACAGAAGTTTTAAAAAGACATGCAGTGCACATAGTGCGAAAAATTAAACACGAGACGCCAAATATGCTAAGTTTTTTGTCATTTAATCTGCACAGATCAAAGATAAATAATAGCTTCAGTACTATGATAAGGGTAACGGCGAAGGTTGTCAAGTAATTTTTCCGTTTTTATTGGTAGAACATACCTAGAGTGGTATTTAGGAGGATGTTATCCGTTTTTCACTTCTAAATGATAAAAAAATTTATTAGTTTATTATACGGTTCTTTTCATGTATAAAATTATAGTAATTTTATACAGAAGGTTGTTTTATGAGCAAAATTATAGAAATTAGAGCACCAAAAACTCTAGGTGGTGAGTCAGTCACGGAAGGTATAGTCAAAATAAAGAAAAATATTGGCGAAGCAGTAAAAGTAGATGATTTAATCTTTGAAATTGAAACTGACAAAACAGCGCTTGAATTAACCGCAGAAGCTTCAGGCCAAATAACTGAATTTCTCGTAAAAGAGAATGATGTAATAAGCCCAGATCAATTATTAGCGAAACTTTCCGTAGGAGAGGTAAAAGAAGAAATAAGTCAAGAAGATAAAACTGCTAAAAAAGATGCTCCTTCAGCTCGCAAAATTATGGAGGAAAATGCAATCAGTGCAGAAAATGTCGAAGGAACTGGCATGGGAGGCAGAATAACCAAAGCAGATGCAATAGGCCATATAAGCAAAAGTACAGGCGCTGAACAGCCTGCGGTCAAACTGCCAAAAAGTATAGCAAGTGGGGAGCGAAGAGAAGAACGAGTAAAAATGAGCAAAATAAGGCAAGTAATCGCTGCTCGTTTGAAGGCATCGCAAAACACTGCTGCGATATTGACCACATTCAATGAGATCGACATGAAGAATGTAATGGATCTGAGAGCAAAATATAAAGAAACTTTCGAAAAAAAATATGGAATAAAACTTGGTTTCATGTCGTTTTTTATAAAGGCAGCAGTGCAATCACTGAAGGAGATTCCTGAAATTAACGCTGAAATCTCAGGCGATGAAATCGTATATAAACATTACTATGACATAGGCGTTGCTGTTGGCACCGATAAAGGCCTTGTTGTGCCGGTTATTCGAAATGCTGACCAAATGTCATTCGCTGAAATCGAGTTGACCTTGGCTGCTCTTGGCAAAAAAGCTCGAGAAGGCAAGCTGCAAGTATCAGAAATGGAAAGTGCAACATTTACCATTTCAAACGGCGGAGTATACGGTTCGCTCCTGTCCACCCCGATAATAAACCCTCCGCAATCTGGAATACTTGGCATGCATTCAATACAAAACAGGCCAGTTGCTATTGGCAACTCAATTGAAATTAGGTCTATGATGTACATTGCCCTCTCCTACGATCACAGAATAGTCGACGGCAAAGGAGCAGTAACCTTCCTTGTCAAAATAAAAAATTATATAGAAGATCCAAACAGATTGGTTTTAGAAGTATAGCTCAAATGAGTTGTTATTAATCTAGTGTTGCTAAAAACCTAAATATCATCCAGTTCTGGGAATAGTTTAACGGCTTCAAAAACGATCAGAGTCACAATGTTTTCCAATGATAGATGAAGCTAATTCAACCAACTCTTGTCCTTTCTGATGATCATCTAGGGCATTATAAACATTACCGAGGTCTACCAGTAGTTTAACAACTTTAGGATGATCGGAGCCATAATGCTCCTCAAGAATAGGTAAAGCCCGTTCAAGCAACTCCTTTTGTTCCTGAGGATTACCTAAAGCACCGTAAGCTATACCTAGATTTGCTAGTAGTGTAGCAACTTCAAAATGATCAGAGCCATGATGTTCCTTGATGATAGGTAAAGTCCATTTAAGCGACTTCTTTTGTCTTCCAGGATCTAAATCAAAATATCCATCGCCCATCCATATTAACAAATTTACAAGATAATCCTTTTCTATTGTTTGTTTTTCTGAAGGATTTTTTGCTAGCCAACCATCTATATGTGATAAAAGTGCTTCTAAATGTGGCAGTAATTGTCTTTTTTTTAGCATAGTCCTCTAATTTATCACTATCGTTAGGGAAACTTTCTCCCAGTAACTCAAAAGTCTTTTTTACAACTTTTTCTTTGCTTTGTTTTTCTAACTCTATCCTCGTTACTTGCTGTACTAACCTGTGAATGTTGACTGAACTTTGCTCTTCTTCTGAGTTGATCATTAAATATTGCTTAAGTAGTTGGATAGCATCACCTAACCTTTCTCTATTGCGTTCTAATCCTAAAAACATTTCTACAGAAATATTGTCAGAGGCAATATAGGTGATGATATCTAAAATTTCTTTGGCTTGCTGACCATACTCTGGGTTATCTTTGATTTTATTAATAGTAATTCTCCAGGTTATAAAAGTTGTCTCGGTGTAGCTATTGTCGCTGTCTTCAGGAAATTCAAAATCAAGTAACTTTTCTGCTTCCTCTTTATACCTCTTTAAATAATCACTGATTTCAAACCTCAAGCCTACATTCGTTAATGCTATATCCCTCTCTTTTATGTATGCAACTGCCTGCTACAGAGCTAAAGGAAAATGCTTTAATGTTTCTGCTAAACTCTTTATTTCATTTTCTTGTGACCCATCTTTTATGCCTAACACATTTCTAATGAAGTCTATTGACTCTGTTTCAGTAAATGTACCCAATGATAATGCCTTTATATCTCCACATTTCTGATTGCGAGAGGTAATCAGAACACTAGGTTTATTATCATCAGATGATAAAAAGTGGGACGGTAAAAATTGACTAATACCAGCATCTTGACCTTCACTTCTATATTTTTCTGCATTATCGAAAACAAAGAGACTTTTTCTCTTGGCAAAAAAAGCATATATATCTCTTACAATAGATTCAATATCCCTGTCTTCTGTAGGAATACCTAAAAGACCTTTAGCTAATCTGAGAAAAGACTGCACCATGGTTTCATAGGTTGCAGCATTTATTCATATAATATTGTTGTCATAATCTTTACTGTGCTTTTCAATATATTTTCTGGCTAGTTCATTTTTACCTATTCCTCCCAACCCACAGATAGAAACCAGTTGCGATATTACTGTGGCTACACCTTGATTTTCTTGTATTGACTCGTGCAGTTTTTCTAGTTCTGTTTTTCTTCCAGTAAACGATCCTACTGGATTTCTCACCTCAAATCGAAAGCCCCCTAAGATTTCTTCTTTCATCTTACGAAAGAATTCTCTTCCATCTTCATGTGTAAGAACCCCCCCTTTTTCTTTCAACCAATCTAGCATTTCCTCCTGAAAACGGGCGTAAACATTCTTTCTGTCAATATCATTAAATTGCTCACCCAGCTCACTTTTGATAATATCCGCTAGTTTTATTTCATTATGCTGATTTACTGCAAATACTAACTTATCAAAAAATTCTTTTATATTGTCTTCCAACCTACCTTCATTCATCATTCGCCCAAACTCGCGTTGCCACGTCTGATTTCTTTCCAATTTCCTTTTTGAGTTCTAATCTGGTTTGTTTTGGAGTTTTTTTATCTCCTCTTCTAGTTCTTCCATCACTTCTTCTACATCGCTCTTAAATAATGGCTGCATTATTGAAATAATGTCATTGCCAGTATAAAAGAACCTATATCTAGTGCCGCCATCTTTAAAAAAGACATCACTAGTGTCGATTACTTCAACTAAAATTTCTATTCCCTCGTTAGGTCCTAAAGTTTTTATTTTCAACTTCTTCACTGTGTTTTGTGCTGTGCTTTGATCCAGATCAAAATCGATATTAGTACAGATAATAAAATCTTTCAGGTTACCATCTGCAAAATCTTGATTGTTTTTGATCTTGAGGTAAGAAATAAAATACTTTGCTAATCCAAACTCACCACTTTTATCTTTTGTAAGTAAGTTCCCTACTCCAATTTTCTTGTTATCTTCATCTTGTGTATGTTTAGCTTGCAGAAAGCGGTATACTTTCTTATTACCTTATGTACATTTAAATACTAAACCATCGAATTTCCTGGCCTCTTCTATTTCTGTACCTAAGCGAAAAGAGTGCTGATAGAGCACTCCGCGATGCAAAAATAGCATCAATACCTTTAGCTGGTAGATATTACCGTGCATAACTAGTTACCTCATACAGGCTGCTATCAGTTTATTTAATCTAAAGATTAACAAACACCTAAAATAATGCAATAGAGTCTTTACATGTTGATAGAAGGCCTTCAAGAATAGGAATTGCCGAACAAACTCTTAATTCTTGGTTTAAATAAGACTTTCCAAAGATTTTCTAAATCTAATATGTAATTGCTGCAGGCTGCATTTAGTAATATAATCTCATATTAAATGGACGTTACTTAAGTTTATGTCAGATTCTACGTTAGTTTTAACAATTGTTCTTATATTCTTCATTTTTATATTATCGTTTCTTTTTATAAAAAAGATATTTGGGTCAACAAACAAAAAGATAATAAAGTCCTTCAGAAAAATTGTTCAGCAAATAAATGCACTAGAGCCGGAAATGCATAGCTTATCTGATGAGGAGCTTGCTGGCAAAACTGAGGAATTCAAACGAGAATTGAAAAATGGAAAAAGACTAAATGACCTTCTCGTACCTGCATTTGCGGTTGTGCGCGAAGCATCGCGAAGATTTCTTGGTATGAGACACTTCGACGTTCAGTTGATCGGTGGAATGGTGCTTCACAGTGGTATGATATCAGAGATGAAAACAGGTGAGGGAAAGACACTCGTTGCAACTCTAGCTGCATACCTCAATTCCTTAGAAGGCAAAGGCGTACACGTCGTAACTGTCAACGACTACCTTGCAAAACGAGACACAGAATGGATGAGCAAATTATACAATTCTCTCGGGGTCTCTGTTGCATTTATCACGAATAATTTGACAGATGAAGAGAGAAAAGAGGCTTATAGTGCAGATATTGTGTATTCAACAAACAACGAGGTTGCCTTTGATTACCTGCGGGACAATATGAAATTTTCTCAAGAGGATATGGTACAAAGAGGCTTCAATTACGCGATAGTAGACGAAGTAGACTCCATACTCATTGACGAAGCGCGGACTCCGCTTATTATTTCCGGTACGGTTGAGGAAAACAATCAGATATATAAGCACATAAACAAAATAGTAACCAAATTAGTTGATTCTGATTATGAGGTAGACGAAAAAAGTAGGGCAGTATTCCTCACTGAAGATGGCATTTCGCGAGTGGAGGAGCTGCTTAGGTCATACAATCTCATTCCTGAAAATTCCTCGCTCTATGATACTGGCAACATGATAATGACTCACTATATAGATCAAGCATTCCGTGCACATAAACTGTTTACTGCTGATAAAGATTATATAGTAAAGGATGGTAAGGTAGTAATTATCGATGAGTTTACTGGACGTATGATGGAGAGCAGGAGATATTCCGATGGTCTTCACCAGGCACTTGAAGCAAAGGAGAATCTTGAAATTCAGCATGAAAACCAAACTTTGGCATCTGTTACATTTCAGAACTACTTTCGTATGTATAACAAACTCTCTGGTATGACGGGAACAGCAGCAACAGAGGCAGAGGAGTTTCGCGATATATATAAGCTGAATGTAGTAAAAATTCCAACTAATGTGCCTGTAAAGAGAATAGATGTTGATGATGAAATTTATGGCACAGAAAAAGAAAAATTTAATGCTGTGTTGAAGTTTATAGAAGAATGTCACAAATGCCTTCAGCCGGTCCTTGTTGGCACGGTTAGTATTGAAAACTCTGAAAAACTTTCTGCGCTTTTGCGAAGCCATTCTCTTAAGCACTCAGTGCTAAACGCTCGTTATCACGAACAAGAGGCCTATATAATAGCGCAAGCTGGAGTACCAGGAAGTATTACTATAGCAACTAATATGGCAGGACGTGGAACTGATATTCAGCTTGGTGGCAATGCTGAAATGATAGCAAAAGTGGAGCTAAATAAGATAAAAAATGCTGATGAAAGAGAAAAAAAATACCAAGAAATAGTCAAAAGAGTAAAAAAAGATAAGGAAATTGCTATAAAAGCTGTCGGTTTATGTGTGGTTGGAACCGAAAGGCATGAAAGCAGGAGAATAGATGATCAATTACGTGGTCGCTCTGGTCGTCAGGGTGATCCCGGACTTTCTAAGTTCTTTTTGTCGCTTGAAGATGATTTAATGAGAATATTTGGCTCCGATAGAATGAGAAGTTTTTTGCAAAGAGTGGGGCTAAAGAACAACGAAGCTATTCATCATCCATGGATCAATAAGGCACTTGAGAAAGCGCAGAAGAAAGTTGAAGCTCGAAACTATGACATGCGGAAATCTCTGCTTAAGTTTGATGACGTAATCAACAACCAACGCAGAGTTATTTTTAAGCAGAGAAATCATATTTTAGGCAATGAAATCAATGATTTACTTGAAGTGTATAGTGAAGTAAATGAGAGTATAATAGAAAGCATAGTGCAAATTGGTTACTACGAAGATTATGTTGAAGATATAGCTAAGGAATTCTATATGAGATATGGAATAACACTTGATAAGGAAGACTTAGCAAAGTTTTTAAACAAACAAGAAGCTTTGGATTACATAAACAATAAAGTGCAAGAGTTCTTCACCGAAAAGGAAAGATATTTTAATAGTCAGCAAACTACAGATTTGTGGAATACAGTAGTGAGGCAAGTGATGATCATGACACTTGATCATTTATGGAGGGAGCACCTCTCAATTCTGGAAAGCCTAAGACAAAGCATAAATTTGCGTGCTATGGGGCAGAAGGACCCACTGAATGAATTTAAACGTGAGGCTTTCTTGATGTTTGAGTCGATGCTTAAAAAGTGGAAGGAGCTTACCATCCATCGCCTAGCACACTTTAAGCTAGCAGATAACCAAGAAATAGGTAATAGGTTGCACCCTACTAAAAAGGATAGTTTCCCCAAAGTTTCAAGAAATGACAAATGCCCTTGTAACTCTGGAAAGAAATACAAACACTGCCACGGTGCGGTTACTGTGGTGAATTAGTAGCTGAGGTCTGTGTGTGCTCATCTACATTGACCTCACTCAACTTGCTGTCCGGTACTTGTTGAGGAGGCCTAGGTTCTTCCTCTGATGGTTTTGTTTGTCTATTAGATATATACTTTTTCACTACTCCGGCAAGCTTAATTGCAATACCTATTCCAATTGCAGCTACAATTGAAAATAATAGTGCTATAACCCATATAGATAACAAAGAATTTGCTGTAGTTGATAAAGACAATAAAGAATCTACCTTGGTTATTGGAGTAGCGCCATATGTAACAAGACCAATTCCAGTTATAATGCTCCCAGTAAATAAGCCACCTAAGTACATAATTGCTTTTAGTGAATCGCTCATATTACGATTATGTGGACCTGCGGATGGAGGAGTTGTGATGAGAGCTGCAATTAATGGTACTACGGAGATGCCACCAACGATTCCACCTATTATCAGAGGTGAAAGACTGGTCAATGTAATGAGTACAAGACCTATTAAAATGCTCACTATAGCCCCTATTATCGCCGCTATCCCCACCATCATTAAATAATTTAAACCAAACACTTTGCTCCTTTTTATACTTACAGTTTTTTTAGGTTTATCTTGTATCCTAAAATTTATATAAGTATTTTTATATACTATAAATGACATGTCAATTTTTATTTTACAGGACTGGTTGTTCTCAGCTTAGTGCCATTTACATGGGTTTCAATGTCAAGTTTTGGATAATACAGGTAAAGCAAAGAGACTAATTAGCGCTCTTTATCATCAGTATCATTTTCAGCGAAAGCTTCTTCCCATGTGCCTTGGGTTGCTGCACGGCTATATTCTGTTACTCTATTTTCAAAGAAATTCGTATGTTCCACACCATTTAGTATTTCGTCAAGCCACGGAAGGGGATTATCATTAATATCATATATAGGTTTCAAGCCTAATTGCGTTAACCGTCTGTTTGCTATATAGCGTATATAATTGCGCACCTCTTCTGCAGATAGTCCTTCAACGTCCCCTAAATCAAAAGCAAGCTTTATAAATTCATCTTCAAGCCCAACGATAGTGCGACATGCAGAATATAATTCTTCTTTGAACTCGTCATTCCAAATTTCATTATTCTCTTTAATAAACGTATTGAATAAATTGATAATCGAGTTGGTGTGCAAGGTTTCATCACGTGCTGACCAAGCAATTATTTGCCCCATGCCTTTCATTTTTCCAAAACGTTGAAAATTGAGCAAAATCGCGAATGATGCAAATAACTGCAATCCCTCAGTAAATGCACCAAATACTGCTAGAGTTTTAGCTACATGTTTTCTATCGTGTTTTTTACTTTCCTCGAATTCTAACATGTATTCATACTTCTTCCTCATAGCATCATACTTCAAGAATGCTTGATATTCACTTTCCGGCATGCCAATTGTGTCTAAAAGGTATGAGTAGGCTGCAATGTGTATGGTTTCCATGTTGGAAAAGCTGGCAAGCATCATACATATTTCTGTTGGCTTAAATATATTTGAATAATGCCTCATATAGCAGTTATTTACTTCAATGTCCGCTTGAGTGAAGAACCTAAAAATCTGAGTTAGTAGGTTTTTCTCCACATTCGAAAGTTTAGTTTTCCAATCTTTTACATCGTCAGCAAGCGGAACTTCTTCCGGTATCCAATGTATCCTTTGTTGCTGTAGCCACGCATCATATGCCCAAGGGTAGTTGAAGGGCTTATATATTGGATCTGCTTTTAATAATGACATAGAGCACCTAATTGTTTTCTGAAGTAAATATTATATTAAGCGATATCGAAAATGAGTCAATTTAACTTTTGCAAAATTTGACTACAGGTAGTTTATTAGTGTATTGTAATTTCACAACGATTTATCAACAAAAATGCGAGCATTAATATTTCTTGTTTTACTACTTCTAGTAAGCTGTACACACACTATTCACAATCACGGAGCTCCAGGCATTAGAGTTGAATTGTTGGACAAGATAAAAGTAGGTGATGATAAAGAAAAAGTGGTTCACACTTTAGGGTCGCCAACATTAGTATCTAAATTTGATGAAAATGTTTTGTATTATATCTCATATAAAATTAAACAATCTAATTTCTTAGGAAAAAGGAAGTATAGCAGCAAGTCTCTGCAAATCTCGTTCGATCAGGATGATAGGGTTGCAGATATAAAAGAAATTAACGTTGCAGAGAGGTATTTAGCTGTTATTGATTGAAATCTGCTGACTATAGAGTTTTTCTGTAAGAAGATGGTCGAGCAGACCGGTGGAACTTCCCCACCAGCCCCTCACAGAACTGTGCATGAACCTCTAGATTCACACAGCTCTTGTCATTTTTAGCCTTTACATCAAAGACCTACCTTTATTATTTGCTCCTCCCATTTCGGTTGACAAATAACTAAAATCCAAATGACTCAGTCCCTTCGCTCCATCTCCATTACAGAGACTTCTTCACTACTACAAACTAATCCGCCCCTGTTTTCCGCATCTATACTCTCATCCTTGAAGTTTAGCTTCTTGGATTCCTACCTTATCATCGAAACAACAGGTTCTCGCAGTTCTACACAATAGCCAAAAATAGATTCGTGCCACCTCTATGCCGGACGCCGCCTACCAAGTAAACAAGTTTCCGGTAGATTTATCCCAGGTTAGGATGAAACCACTGGTTTTGACGTCGTTTAAAGCCTTTCGACACTTCTTCAATGGTTCATTTTCATTCGCCTCTCTATTTCACACATGACGCATAATTGCACCTTTTCCATAACGCTCACTACCTTGGCTCTTTACCAAAGCAGCTTATGG
>NZ_JBFTEN010000004.1:0-51852 GCF_041154185.1 Wolbachia endosymbiont of Tettigetta isshikii
GATGTAAAGGCTAAAAATGACAAGAGCTGTGTGAATCGAGAGGTTCATGCACAGTTCTGTGAGGGGCTAGTGGGGAAGTTCCACCGGTCTACTCGACCAGGAAAATGGCTACTTGGATAACATCGTTTACTATATAACCAAATTACAATACTTCAAGTGTGCTCATCTGCATTTCTCCTAAAAATTCTCTGCCATAACGCAAGAGAGCTACTAGGTTAAGCCTTTTTGCCAATTATCACAACATTTTCACTTGGGAAAAAATAATCAGGTATAGCCATATTTTTTGGTGCAGGTCCTCCAATTACTCGACCTGATGTATCATAATATGAGCCATGGCAAGGGCAGAACCAGCCATTGCCGTCTTTTGTAGCATAATCAACCGGCACACACCCAAGATGGGTGCATATTCCAACCATAATTAACCACTCATCTTTTCCTTTGCATACTCTTTGCTCATCCGGCTGGGGATCTCGCAAAATTTTTACATCAACTGCTCTTGCCGCTTCAATCTCTTGCTTCGTACGTCTGCGAATAAACACTGGTTTACCTTGCCATTTTACTTTTTTCCCTCGCCCTTCCTGAATATCAGATAGATTAACCTCGACCGTAGACATCGCTAAAACTTCAGCGGAAGGGTTCATAGACTTAACTAGTGGCCAAAGTCCACTTGCAGCTCCTATACCTGCCATAGCAAATGTAGTTAATGTTATAAAATCTCTTCTACTCTTATTTTTAGTAAGGTCTTTAACAGGAGATGCTTCTTTAGCCTTTTTGTCTGCCAACAATTTTTTATTTTTATTTAATTTTTTGCCCATCGATCTCTATTCAGCTACAAGTATATATTTTAGCTTAAATACTATAGATTAATCAATAAAAACTTGCACTTTTAGCTATCGCTGCTACAGCTCAGAGGAGGCAGAGTTCCCGACTTCTTCAGAAGTGCTATCTTCAGTAGAACTAGGATCTTCAATTTTTGCCGCTGACACCACCCTTTCTTTACTTTCTGTTTTAAATAGGGTGACTCCCTGAGTGCTACGTCCTGTGATTCTAATATCATCCACTGAAATGCGAATTAACTTTCCTTTATCTGTAATGAGCATTATATTGTCACCCTGTTCAACTGGAAAACTAGCAACGACACTGCCGTTTCTGCTGGTAGTAAGAATATTGGTAATACCAACACCACCCCTATTGGTTACTCTGTACTCATACGCAGAAGTTCTTTTACCGAATCCATTTTCGGTAATGGTTAGTATAAACTCCTCATTCACCGCAAGTTTTAAGAATAATTCACTGTCTATTCCCAAATCGTTCAAAGTCTTTTCTAACTTAGAATCAATGGCTTTATTATTAGCAGATTCTAGTCTTTTTGCAAGTGGAACTTTTAGGTAAAGTTCTTTTGTTTCTGTTGTGACATCTATACCGTTTAGTATGGTCATGGATATCACGCTGTCGCTCTTTACAAGTTTGATGCCTCTTACGCCATCTGAATTGCGGCTTTTGAACTGGCGAACATCACTTACAACAAATCTGATGCTTTTCCCAAGCGTCGTTGAAAGTAAAACGTGATCAATTTCATTGCATACTTTAACCGACACTAATTTGTCTCCTTCATCGAGCTTGATTGCTATCTTTCCATTACTTGGAATATAGTGAAAGTCTGCTAAAGAGTTACGCCTTATGTTTTCATGAGCAGTAGCAAAGACTATATTCTGATTTTCATCATTCTCACCTGGGAGTGGCATGATGTTAGTTATAGTTTCACCTTCAGTGAGAGGAAATACATTAACAAGCGCTCTTCCACGCGCTGTTGGCTCTGCAAGAGGTAATTTATAAACCTTTAACCTATAAACTCTGCCAATATTGGAAAAGAATAAAAGGCTAGTATGGGTACTTCCAACAAACAATTTCGTGGTTACATCTTCTTCCTTTAATCCCTGTCCCAGCTTTCCTTTTCCACCACGACGCTGAGTTCTATAGTGAGAAAGCTTCACGCGCTTAATGTAACCATTCATAGTTACAGTCACCACCATATCCTCTTGCAGAATGAGATCCTCAGCTTCAATGTCTACATCTAATTCTTCTATTGAAGTTTTTCGCGGTACAGCAAATCTGTTCTTTATTTCTTGTAAATTATTCTTTATTTCTTTCATCAATTTCTCTTCTAAGCCAAGAAAAGCGATATATTCTTTTATCAGGTTGATCATTGAATTTAGCTCAGCTTCTAATTTGCCTTTTTCAAGACTTGTTAAGCGTTGCAATTTCATGTCAAGAATAGCCTTCGTCTGCAGCTCAGTTAATCTATATACTCCATCTTTTAAAAAGCTCTCACTGTCTGAAATCAAGCTAATAATCGTGTTTATTTCCGCTGAAGTCTTCCACTCTTTATTTAAAAGCTCTTTGCTTGCTTCTTCAGGATCTTTTGCACCACGGATGATTTTTATCACTTCGTCTATGCTCAAAACTGCAATGTAGAGCCCTATGTATATATTAGCTTTTTCCCTCGTTTTTCTTAGACGAAATTCCGTTCTCCTGATTAGTACTTCTTTTCTAAAGTCAACAAAAGCAGCTATGATTTCTTTCAATGACATCATAGCAGGTCTGTTGTTACTCAGAACCAAAGTGTTAACACTAAAGCTACTTCTTAATGGAGTAAGGCCCAGTATTTGATTCAGTACGAAATCTGCTGCAGTATTTTTCCTAAGATCAATCACTACCCTAATACCGGACTTATCGGACTCATCCCGGATTTCAGTTATGCCATCAAATTTCTTCTCTTTTACGAGCTCACCTATTTTCTCAATTAATTTTACTTTATTCACCTGGTAAGGTATTTCATCAATAACTATTGCTTGCCTATCTTGCGGCAGATCTTCTATATGAGTTTTACCTTGTACAACAACTGAGCCTCGGCCTGTGGCAAACGCTGATCTTATTCCAGACCTACCAAGAATCGTTCCACCAGTTGGAAAATCCGGCCCCGGCACCACTTCAAGCAGTTCATCTAAAGTTACTTCAGGGTTATCTATGTATAATATACAAGCATCAATTACTTCTCCAAGATTATGAGAAGGAATGTTGGTTGCCATGCCAACTGCAACACCACTTGCACCATTTACCAACAGATTCGGAAACTCTGCAGGTAGTACAACAGGCTCTGTCTCATTTCCATCGTAGTTTGGCCTAAAGTCAACTGTATCTTCATCGATATCATTCAATAAAAAATGCGACACTTTGTGGAGCCTTGCTTCTGTATATCGCATCGAAGCTGGCGGATCTCCATCTATTGAACCAAAGTTACCTTGCCCATCAATAAGTGGTAAAAGAAGAGAGAAATTTTGAGCCATTCTGACCAAGGAATCATAAATAGCCATATCACCGTGTGGGTGATATTTCCCCATTACGTCCCCAACTATACGAGCTGCCTTTTTATATGGCTTACCAGCATCGTATCCTGCCCTTGCCATTGCATATAATATGCGCCTGTGTACAGGTTTAAACCCATCGCGCACGTCAGGTATAGCCCGGCTTATGATCACGCTCATTGCATAAGAGAGGTAAGAATCTTCCAGCTCTTTCACTATTGAAACTGGTACTATGTTGTCTTGCATTTTCTATACTTTAACCGAAGTAATTGTAATATTAACATTTAGTTAAGCAAATGGTCAATGAGAAATTAGACAGCATGTGGTTCTACTTTTTGTTTACAACAATAATATTGAGCTATAGAATTACATTTAAAGGGGCAATTAGCTCAGCTGGTAGAGCATCTCGTTTACACCGAGGAGGTCGGCAGTTCAAGTCTGTCATTGCCCACTATATTGATTCTAATATATCACAAAATTCTGTATGGTCCCAGAGTGTGATGATATAATAGAGTATGAGAAAAAATACCATCATAAGGAGGAATTATGGGACTGTACACTTTTACCTACTGTGCATTTCATAAGTCATATTGATAACCATTATTTACTTATATCTTCTATGCTGGTTATAGAAGATAGGTAGGTTAACGAAAAGGTAGATCTCTTTTATTACCAATTTATGGTAAAAGATTTTAAGGAGAAACGCAGGTGAGTGCCGCAGAATACTTGGGAGAAGTACAAGCAAGTTGTTGATGCAAAATCAGAAAGCAGGTTATGCAGGAGATCTAATGAGAGTCCCATTTCACGGTGTTTAAATCTATTCCTTCTTGCACCATTTCCCAAAGTGGGCTCATTTCTCTTAGTCGACCAACATTTCTAGCAACAAGATCTGCTGCGTATAAAATTTCATCTTTAGTTGTAAATCGGCCAAGGCTAAATCTAATTGATGAGTGCTCAAGATCATGGCCATTGTTTAGTGATCTTATGACATAGGATGGCTCAAGAGATGCAGATGTGCACGCAGAACCGGAACTTACTGCTAAATCCTTGATTGCCATGATGAGGGATTCGCCCTCAATGTAGGGAAAACTTAAGTTTAGGTTGCCAGGAATTCTATTTTCATAATCACCATTTAAAATAACATCAGGAAATGCTTCTTTTATCTTGCTGTACAAAATATCTCTTAGATCTTCCAACTTGATTGCTTCCGTTTCCATTTCTTCTTTAGCAATACGTGCTGCTTCACCAAAACCAACTGCAAGAGGAGTTGGAACTGTTCCAGAGCGCATACCTCTCTCCTGTCCACCACCACTAATCAGTGGTGTCAGCCTGACACGAGGATTCTTTGTCCGGACATATAATGCACCTATTCCCATTGGTCCATAAATTTTGTGGCTAGAAAGGCTCATGAGATCAATGTTCATTTCATTAACATCGATCGGTACTTTTCCAAAGCTTTGAGCAGCATCTGTGTGGAAAAATATATTATGCTTCCTACATATTGCACCAATTTCCTTGACAGGTTGCACTACTCCGATTTCATTATTTGCCATCATCACTGAAACCAGAATTGTTCTATCAGTGATTGCTTCTTCGAGTTTCAACAAATCTATAATTCCATTTTGCTTAACAGGCAGATATGTAACTTTAAAGCCTTCATTCTCCAGATGCCGACAAGAATCCAAAACGCACTTATGCTCTGTGCAGACAGTTATTATATGGTCTCCTTTATTCCTATAAAAATGAGCAACACCCTTTATCCCCATGTTATTTGACTCGGTTGCACCTGAGGTGAAGATAATTTCTTTGCTATTTGCGTTGACCATACCGGCAATGTGTTTCCTTGCTTTTTCCACTGCTTCCTCAGCAGCCCAACCAAATGAATGGCTACGAGAGTGTGCATTACTAAACTTACCAAAATAAGGTATCATCACCTCTAAAACACGAGGATCTACTTTAGTAGTAGACTGATAATCAAGAAATATCGGCAATTTTATCTTAGCACTGTGTGCTTTCTCATTTTCTACATTCATAGTCAGTATGAAAATTTGAGCATAGAAGCTACAGTACTTCATAGCACTAAAGCTTAATCTTTTCAAGATATAATCTTGCTCAAGTACAAAATCCTGTATGCAAACGTCGTCCATAAGGATAACGAGAAAGGAGCACTGGCTATGGCGCTGGTTCATCCTATAATGTATCCAAGTGGTCTGCTACGCAAATTACCCACAAACTACAATGTTTGTACAGATGTGCGTCACTAGCTGGAATGACATCATCTATGTAAATAGTTCCAAACTTTAAACATTCTTACAGTTATAAGTAGTGTAGCTACAAATCATTCACAATTGATATACTCAAATTATCTTCAGTAAATAGATCAATCAGGATATTAGGTATCCTGCTATTAACTATATGAGCAGTTCCAGCACATTCTTCCACCATTTTAACACACGCTATAAGTTTTTTAATAAGCCTTTCCTCTTTAATTTTACCGCAATTAATTGATGCATTTAAACTTTTAACAGATATCTTTCTACCAACAATTTTATCTATTTCTTCATATGCATCACTAAAGGTCACCATTTTGGATGCAGAAACTGCAATTGCTACCGCGCTTGCAGCACTATCGGCATCAACGTGATATGTTTCTTTATTTCCTCGATAACCAATAGGTGCAATAACTGGGATAAAATCTGACTCCTCAAAAAAAAATAATATATCAGGATTGATCTCAGTTGGTACTCCAATAAACCCCATATCTAATATTTTTTCGATATTGCTTGATCGATTCTTCCTAAGCGTAGTGCTTACCTTTTCAGCTTTTATTAGGCTACCATCTTTTCCACATAACCCAATGGCTGAACCACCAGCAGCATTTATATGCTGAACAATTTTTTTATTAACTGAACCACATAGCGCCATTTCAATGATTTTCACGGTATCTTTGTCTGTAAGTCTGATATCATTTACAAACTTACTATCCATACCTAAGGCTTTCAGTACAGAATTAATTTCATATTCTCCATCATGAACTATAACTGGATTTATACCAAGCTGTTTCAACAAGACAACATTATGTGCAAAAGCATTAAGCAGCGTTCTGTCTGAAATTGTAATACTGCTGCATTTGATGACAAAAGTTTCGCCGACAAAGTTGGGTATATTAGACAGCACTTCAAGCAACATTTCTGTTTTTTGTTTAAATGGTACTCCACCATTTGAAAATTCACTGCTCTTCATTTCTTTATCTTGTAAACTTGAAAAACTCATCCCTTACCTTGACTATTTTACACTTAGCACGGGTGCTTATTTGATGAATTGACACATTCTCATTATTAACCCATTTTTGAGTACTTTCTAGAATGGCATCGAGATTTTTTTGACCTACTTTGTCTATTTTTGTTAGCACAACATCAAAGTTAACATTATTATATGTTAACCAATAAATAAAGTCCTTGTCTATTTCTTTTAGCCCTACTTTGCTATCTACCAACACAAATACTCTTTTTAGGCTTCTTCTTTGAGCTAAATAATACTCAATCAGATCTAAATATTGCATTGTTTCTTCCTTGCTCGCATAAGAATAGCCATACCCTGGCAGATCAACAAGCCTGAACTTGTCATTGTACATAGAGTAAAAATTTATTTGTCTAGTGCACCCAGGTTTAGAAGAAACTCTGGCAGCTTTTTTGCTGTTTATCAGTAAGTTAATTAAACTGGATTTTCCTACATTCGATCTACCGGCAAACGCAATCTCTGGAACCGATTCATCTGGTAATGATTTTATATCTGAAGCTCCAAATATAAAATTGCTGTTTGATGTCATCCTTCTTGCATTATATATAGAAATATCTAAGGTAGTATGTATACTATAACGTTATTACTTGATGTAAAAAATTTTTCATTTCAAGTATATATTGTTTACTTAAATAGTTAAAATATTAGATCTGAGCTATATGGATATAGAAAACAATTTGCAAGATTTGAAGAAAAAATTTAATGATATAGAAAGGAGATTAGAAAGTCCTACCAATTTAAGTCAAAAAGAATTTATCAACCTTTCAAAAGAATACTCTGAGCTCAGGCCGATTATCAAAATAATCGATGAATACAACACGCTGAAAGAAGAAACCTCAGACTTAGAGGAAATAATAAGAGATGAAAATAGCGAACATGATATAAAAGAGTTAGCAAAAGAAGAGCTCCTTGAGAAGCAAAAGATATCATTACCAAAAGTAAAAGTCAAGCTAAAATTAGCGCTATTGCCTAAAGATGAAGATGATTCAAGAAACGCAATATTAGAAATTAGAGCAGGTACAGGAGGAGAAGAAGCGGCATTATTTGCAGCAATCTTATTCCGCATGTACCAAAAATATGCAGAAAGGAGAAATTGGAAATTTGAGCCAATAAGCATTTCCAGTACAGGTATAGGTGGCTACAAAGAAGCTTCTGCACTTATTAATGGCACAGAAGTTTTTGCAAGGTTGAAATTTGAATCTGGAGTACATAGAGTGCAGAGGGTACCAGAAACTGAATCCTCGGGAAGGTTGCACACTTCGGCAGCTACTGTTGCCATATTACCTGAAGTTGAGGAGGTTGATTTTAAAATAGAAGAGAAAGACCTACGGATAGATGTTTACAGGTCTAGCGGTCCTGGAGGACAGTCAGTGAACACAACTGACAGTGCGGTAAGAGTTACTCACCTGCCAACAGGAATAGTTGTAATACAGCAAGATGAAAAATCGCAGCACAAAAATAAAGCTAAAGCGCTCAAAGTATTGAGAGCAAGATTATATGAAATTGAAAGACAAAAAAAAGAAAAAGAAAGGTCAACTATGAGAAAGAGCCAAATAGGCACTGGAGATCGTTCTGAACGTATAAGAACTTATAACTTTCCACAGTCAAGAATAACAGACCACAGAATTAACCTGACTTCACATCGGTTAGAGCAAATTATAAAAGAGGGCGAACTAGACAAATTTATTGAGGCATTAATTTCACGCAACGAAGCAGAAAGGCTAGCAGGAGAGAGTTAAGTCTGCAATTGTTTTTTTAATCACAACGGGCTTATTTCATTGTAGTTTCTTTTTAAACTTTTTTTTCACAGAAATCTTAAATACTTAATATTAAAACTAATCTATTTTTATAACTTAGATAAATTTTTAATATTTTTATTGATTTCTCTGTAAATATCAATACAGTACTAATATATTAACTAATAGTGGCGGTAAAGAAATGCGCAATAGTACTAGTGACATACACAATGAAGTGGTGGAAAGTTTAAATAGTCTAGCTTATAATGGGCAAACAAGCAAATTTAAGAAGATATTTATATCCTTACTTATCACCATAAACAGTGCTGCCTTCACATAGTAAAACTGACGGGTGATGCTATTGTTATGTCCAGCGTACTGAATGCAATGGCAAAAGATCAAGCTGTTAGCATGTTTTATGATCTACTCAAAAAAGATCAAGGCTTTGCGTTTAACACATTGGATGCTGTTTTTTATCGATCCAATACTTTATTCAACACTCTGTTTAGTCAACTTAATCTTCAGCAAAAAGAAGATTACAAGATATATCTTAGAGATAAAATCGACAGTTAGTGCTAAGCACATTTTAGAGCGTTTTTATTCAAATGATAAAAGGAAGCCTAAAACAGAAAACTCTAATGCAAAGAATTCTAATACAGATAGTAGGTTGTTAAGGCAAAGAAAAAAGCCTACTCAGAATGGATTTTTAACGTTAAATAATTCTGCAAGCTTCCTTCCAAACTCTGCAACATTAGAAGAAACAACCGATCAACACGAAATAGAACCTCTTACAGTTAATTGGGGTTTAACATCAGAAGAATATCAGGATATGCTTTCAGAGTCAGATAATCGGTCATTTGATGAATTAATCTATTGGGTGACTGAAGAACAGCTATCAAATAGCCTTCAACTCTCAATATTAAAAAGTTTAATGAACTAGAAGAAGTAGTTATAGAGCCAGCAGCAAAACGTCAACGCATATTATAACAATAACTAGAAATTGGAAGACCTATAGCTAAGGTTTTCCCACGTCATGCCGCGATTCATTTGCGGTATTTCAGCTATAGATCCCGCTAACACGCAGCGGAATGACGATTGTCGATGTTACTTTAGTTATAAATATTTAAGAAATTTACCAGGCAGAAGAAAAGGACAATAAAACCCCTAGGTAGCTAGTTATTCCACTCTCTATTTTAAAATCCGGTGTTGGGTGATGTCTTAAACGACTTATAAGCGCGTTCCAGCTTGTATAGGCAAAAACCTAGAAGTTTTATGAAGACATGGAGTGCACATAGTGCAAAAATTTAAATATGAGACGCCAAATATAAAGTTTCCTTTATCATTTTAATCTGCAGATTGCGAAGTTAAATGAATAGCTTCACTACTGTGATAAGGGTAACAACGAAGGTTGTCAAGTAGTTTTTTGTTTCTGTTGAATCCAATACGCTGCCAAGAACTTGTTTGATGTGGTTATGCAAGAAATCTAGCGCTTTCTGCTTATAGTTACAGGTTTGAACCAATTTATCATGCTATTTTATTTGCTTTCCCGATGACGAAAGTTCTATAGATAGCCATGCCAAAATTATGAGTGGTTCTCATGTGGCAATGAAGAGTGATGTGATGATATTAGCCATTTATTCTTATCCCGTCTGTAAGTAAATGTGTAACGAGCGCGTAACTCCTTGCCGTCTTTCAGTCTAAAGGTATATAAGCCTGTATCAACAGCTTTATTACATCCAATGTTTATAGCGCGTGACTCAACTTCTGCAGTTGGATATTCAGCTAAAAACCCTTTAAAGTAATCAACGTGCTGAGCACTAGTTGTTCCAGGGCTAGAGGATAAAGTTGGCAGCAATACTGCATCATCAGTGTAGTTTGCGTTAACCTGATAAGCATCGCCAGTTTTTAACGAATCATTCCAACGATTAAACAACGCTTCGATATCCTGATCACTAGCTTTGACACAACTTCAGCCCCTGGTAAAAACTTGGACTACAGCCACTAAGACCAAGATAGCAAGTAAAAAACTTAATATTAAGATAACTCCTTTTTTACACGCCCTGTTCCACATACTACCTTACAAAAATTAAAAACGCTATTCTATAACACAAAAATTAATTAACTACAAAAGCTAAGTTACTGCCTAAGACAATAGAAAACATTAGACATACTGTCTATTCTCTAGGGCAAATTTCAAGGAATAATAATCTTTTCTCTTTCCTGTACCTGAGACTCTTCTTAATTCTTCACGCACTGCCCAAGAATCCATTTGCTTTCTATCAAATAGACCTGTTACCGGCTTTGTTGCGTGGCAACTAAAAAACCTAGCGGGGTTACTTACAAAATTCATTATAAAGTAGCTATTTAACTACCGAAGAAAGAATGTGCCACATGGCAGATATTGAAATTACCATAGAAAGCACAGCATTTATAACAACACTCCTGGTCATATATGTCTGACAGGAATGCTAGGTTAATAAAATCATACGGTGAAGATGGTATGAAAGAGTGAAAAAGAGAGTAAATTATGGGAAGAGGGCTTATATAGAAGGGGTTTTCTCAAGGGCTGAAGCGAATATTTGGATTTAGCTTGAGGCTGAGATAAATCGCGAAAAAGAACTGCTAATCAAGTGCCACTTGCTCAATAAATTTACCGACATTGGCATGGCTAAGTTTGAAATGGCTACATGAATTTGTCATAAATCATCACCACATAAGTTGCCGTGCAACAAAGCCAATGAGAATTGGTATTAAGAAACTGTGAAGGTTACTTTTAGGGCACCTTGTCTATCTCATTCTACCACTCCGCTAAACGTGCACAATGTGAGGTCGCTTAATTACCGATCTCAGAATTAATAGGCTTTTTCAACCTGTTGCACAATTTTATAAAAGTGGTCGAAATCTAAGCTTGCACTACCAATTAAAACTCCTGATATATTTGATATATTCAACAAATTTTCTATATTTTCTGAACTGACTGAACCACCATATATAACGTGCCTTTTACCAGTGCAGGATTTTATCACTTCTATTACCTCAGCAATTGCATTATTGCTTGGCACATGTCCTGTACCTATTGCCCATATAGGTTCATATGCTACAGTATATTCACCATGTGTTGGCAAGCGGTTTTTGCATTGATATTCTATTGCTTCCTTTGTTTTTCTACCCTTGTAATCTTCTGTATTTTCACCCACACAAATTATTGGGTGTAAACCCGATTCTATTGCTGTTTCTGATTTAAGCTTTATTTCACTATCTGTTTCGTTGGTTCTTTCAGAATGCCCAAGTATTACGTGAGTGCATCCTAATTCTTTCAACATTTCTGCGCTGATTTCACCTGTGTAAGAACCAGACTTTTTATGATGACAGTTCTGTGCTCCTATACTAATATTATTGCTTAGTTCTATGTTGTCTGGAAACAATGTAAAAGGTGGACAAATCACTAGTCTAGAGACAATTTCATTATTCTTGCTGTTAAGCTTGCTTATAAAGTCAACAAATGAAGATCGTGTTCCTTTCATCTTCCAATTTGCTACTATTAAAAAGGACATCAGCTTTTTATTATATTAGGTAAGAGTGCCTAAAACAGTACCAAAACGAACTCCTCTCACGCTTGCTTGTCAATTTAACAAAGTTAGCCATAGATGCGTTTTATTAACCCTTATTTACATAAAGGTGTGTACCTAGTTGAGAACTAATAAAAAAAACAAATTAAGTTTATGGAATGAAATGGAATTGAGTCAATAAAAAAATTTTTACCATTACTCATTTCTACCAAATTTTCTCTTTAATTATAGCTTTCTTGAATTTTACTTGCCCAGCTTGAGTCCTTCAGCTTCTGTCTTCACTTTTTAAACAGTCATGTAACAGAGTTCCCGTCACCTAAAACTGATGAACTGCAAGAAAAACAAAATACCGATATCATAGAGTAAATAATTGGGGAAGTTTTACAGCTCGAAAGGCAAAGCAAAGCTATATCAAAAAGTAGGAAGTAGTATGATTCATGGAGCTTTTTCTATAAATTCTTGCGTGACTTGTTAATATCATATAAAAAAGTAGGTGACAGCTTCTGAAATGCTAGCTAAAGTATTCATATAGACTAGGAGGATAAGGTGATGCTTTAGTGGCGGTACATGTTGCAATTAATATATAGAGCTAGTAGCCTCTGTTAAAGTAGATAGAAATTGAAGATATAAAAGAGTTAAGCTAATCTTACTTCACCTGGTTTAAAGTGGAACAGGATTGACAATAAAGATATAAATGGGATTAAAATATGGCGGGAGAAGTAAAAGGGAGCACATCAAAGTTATAGGGTTCTGATTATATCTGAAGTAGCAAGTTAGATCTAAAGCCCAATCAGTATTGTATAGCAAGTTTCTGAGCTCTTTTCTTTACGTTTTGATAACAATAGTAGAAGACGGTTAAAGAACCATAGTAATTTATACTCTTGAATTAACAAAGAAAAGATGTAGAATCAAAAATATATCACATTAGTGGGGAGTTATTAATCTATGAACAAAAAAAAATAATAAAATCAAGTTAGGTTTAATAGAACTTGCAAAGCAACTAAAACATGTATCTAAAGCGTGCAAAGTAAAGGGATATTCTAGAGATGCATTTAACTGGTTTGGGGAATTATATGAAAATGGGAAAGAAAAAGTATTACATGAAATAGATAAAAAGGTTACCATTTACAAATAGGGTACCAGAACATATAGAAAAAGCAGTTATAGAAATAGCGATAGAGCTTCCGGCATGCGGACAAAAAAGTGCGGCCAATAAACTAAAAGAAAGAGGAATTTCAATATCTTCTGGTGGGATAAGGTCAGTATGGAAAAGGCATAATCTTGAAACTTTCAAGAAGAGATTAAAAGCACTTGAAGTAAAAGTAGCTCAAGGTGGCATAATTTCAACAGAAGGGCAACGTATTGCTTTAGAAAAAGCTAAAGAACAAAAAGAAGCACAAGATGAAATTGAGGCACAGCACTCAGGATATTTATGTGGCCAGGATACATATTATGTAGGCTATATCGAAGGTATAGGAAAAATCTATCAGCAAACCTTCGTTGATGCTTATTCGCGGGTTGCATTTGTCAAATTGTATGTGGAAAAAACAGCTATTACGGCTGCAGACTTTCTTAACGACAGAGTTATTCCGTTTTTTGAAGAACATAAAATTCCATTATTACGGATTCTAACTGATAGAGATATCGAATATTGTAGCAAACCTGAAACCCATGCTTATCAGCTATATTTAGGAATTGAAAACATTGACCACTCTAGCACTAAAACCAGTTCTCCACGAACAAATGGTATATGTGAGAGGTTCCATAAAATCATGCAGGATGAATGTTACCACATTCTTTTTAGAAAGAAGACTTACAACTCTTTAGAAGATTTGCAAGCAGATGTTGACCAGTGGCTACGTTCCTATAATGAGAGAAGGCCTTACTCAGGAAAGTATTGCTATGGAAGAACACCTATGCAGACCTTTTTAGATACTAAGGATATTGCTTTAAAAAAGAATATGCATCTGTTCTGCATTGGGTAGATACAAGCAACTAACAGACAAAGTCTGTTAAACCAGAAAGAAACTGGCTTTGTTGCATGGCAACTTATGCGGTGGTGGTTTATGACAGATTCATGTAACCATTTCAAACTTAGCCATGCCAATGTCAGTAAATTTATTGAGCAAATAGCACTTGATTAGCAGTTTTTTCACGATTTATCTCAGCCTCAAGCTAAATCCAAACATTTGCAAAAGGTATGAAAAACGCATTAATCTCGCTAAATGAGAAGATTCTTCTGAGAAAAAGATCTATCATCGAAACGGTTTTTGGTTACCTGAAAAACAGATTAGAAATTGAACATACTCGCCATAGGTCCCCTGTTAACTTCCTAGTTCACACTTTTTCTACACTCATTTCATATTCCATGCAACCCAAAAAGCCCTCTATTTGCAGCTCTTTCTTTATCGGCTAATCCATAGTTAGCGTTATAAAAGTTGTAGCAAGTTAATAATTTTTTATGGAAGAAAAGGTATGTTAGAAATTTGAATGCTTCACAAAGGTGGTGAAAATGAGACTGTATCATAGAAATATCGAATACCTGATAAAGAACCTTACCTCTTCAGAGGAAGTGATTATTTCAATAAAGGAAAAGTGCAGATTATATCTGTTAATGAATCTAAAAGTAAATCAAAAGTGGTTGGATCAACTGTATATCAGGTAACACTATGGTACGATGGTCCACTCCTTGGTGGAGAGTGTTCCTATCCTGCATTTGTGTATTATGGTCCGTGTAAGCATATGGCTGCAACAGGTTTTGCTCTGATCTACCTCAATAGAAAAAAATACAGGTCATCTGTGCGCTCTGAAGATACGGATAAACAAGTTTGCCTTAAAAGGCTTAAAAAACAAATCAGGAGTTTATTTCAATAATTGTTTGTTTAAGTAATCAACAAGACCAGTCCTGTCATCCAAGTAACTATAGAAACGGATTAAATGCAAAATTTACTTGACAACTTTCGCCGTCACCCTTATAATGATACTGAAGCTATTTGTTTAACTTCCCAATCTGTGCGGGTTAAAATGACAAGAAAACTTGTGTTTGGCGTACTATTGTTTAATTTTTCGCACTATATGCGCTGCATGTCTTTAAAACTTCGGGTTTTTACCTATAAAAGCTGAAACGCGCTTATAAGTCGTTTAAGACATCACCCAACACCGGATTTTAAAATAGAGAGTGGAATAACTAGCTACCTAGGGGTTTTATTATCCTTTTCTTCTGCCTGGTAAATTTCTTAAATATTATAGCTTAGACTAATTGCGTTTAAAAGCAGCTAAATTGGAGCGTTTAAGGCATAAAAACGCCAATACTGAAAATAAATACCGACCAGGGCTTCTTTTGTCTTTTTTTTCTGCTTAGGTCATGCAAGGAATTTATTATCTCCTCAGCAGCCTATCACGTGCTGCATTTAACTTTTGTGCAAAATATTCTGAGCCTCCTTTATCTGGGTGAACTAACTTCATTAAATTTTGATATGCTTTATTGATTTCGTTTTTGCTTGCTTCAGGATTTAGCCCCAATATTTTTAGTGCCTCATCTGTGGACATATTATCACCAGTTTCATTTTTAGTATAACTTCTACTGCCATTAAATTCATTCAAAAATCTACTCAATATAGAATTCATCATGAAACCTATGTTATTTCTTTTTATTAAGAAGAGAAAAAATACAACAACGCTAGGCAAGACAAAAGTAATTACTATAAATATCAAAAAAAGAAAAAAGATGAATGACATGTATATTTTTTTATCATTTTGTGATTAAATAGTAACAATTATAGTCGTCGTGGTAAACAACATGTTCATTCAAATTGAAGAAACACCAAACCCAAACACGCTAAAATTTCTTCCTGGGTTTGCAATTTTAAACGAAGAAGAAACTGCTGATTTTTCAAATGCGGATGAAATAAAAAATTCTAAACTAGCAGCAAACCTCTTTCAAACAGAACATGTGATGAGAGTATTTTTTGGTCATGATTTTATTTCAGTTACAAAGCTAGATGGTATTAATTGGGACATATTAAAAGTGGAAATTTTAACTACGATTATGGATCACTTTACTTCTGGTGGAAAAGCACTTGATAAGGAAGGGGTGAATGATAATAATATACTAGAAGAAGAATTTTTTGATGAAAATGATATAGAAATTGTAAACAGGATAAAAGAGTTGATGGAAAGGTATATTAAACCTGCGGTTGCTCAAGATGGTGGTGATATCAAATTTCGTGGCTATAAAGACGGAATAGTTTACGTTGAGCTGCAAGGAGCTTGTTCTGGATGTCCAAGTGCTGCAATTACTCTCAAGCAAGGAGTGCAAAATATGCTGTGCTATCACATACCAGAAGTTTCGTGTATAGAAACTATACTATGATTAATCAAACAGTTAGAGGAACAAAAGATCTTCTGTTTGATGAATGGTATAGGTTTAAATATGTTCAACAAACAGCGAGTGAAATTTCAAGTTTATATGGCTTTTTGCCTGCTGAGACTCCAATATTTGAATATACAGAAGTCTTTACAAAAACTTTAGGTGATAGCTCAGATATCATCAATAAAGAGATGTATACCTTTAATGATAAAGGAGGCAAGAGGATAACTTTACGTCCTGAGTTCACCGCAGCAGTTGTCAGGCTTTTGATTAAAAAAAAACTGCAAACACCAATAAAATTATTTTCGACAGGGCCTGCATTTCGCTATGAAAGACCGCAAAAGGGAAGACAAAGACAATTTCATCAGATAAATTTTGAAGCTTTTGGCATAGAAGATCCAAAAGCCGATATTGAATTGATTACACTTGCTCAGCATCTATTAACTGAATTTGGTATCGATAAAAATGTAAGGCTGGAAATTAATTCTTTGGGCGATGGTAAAACAATAAGTAAGTATAGAGAAGTCTTGATATCATATTTTAAAAAGTTTCAAAACGGCTTATCAGAAGATAGCCAAAATCGATTGATTAAGAACCCACTCAGAATATTAGATTCTAAGGACAAGACAGATAAAGAAATAATCTCTGGTGCACCTAAAATCAGTGACTATTATACGAAAGAGTCCTTGAGTTTCTTTGAGCAAATACTAAATGGATTAACAATTCTTGATATACCTTATACTGTAAATGATAAATTGGTCCGAGGTTTGGATTATTACTGCCACACAGTGTTTGAATTCGTCACAGAAGATTTAGGTAGCCAAGGAGCAGTTTTTGCAGGTGGAAGATATGATAATCTAGTATCTTCAGTAGGTGGGAAGCATACTCCGGCAATAGGATTTGCAGGAGGTATTGAGCGCATAATGGAACTGACCAACTATTTCGTGAAAGAGGAAAGAGCTATTTATCTAATTCCTATTGGCAAAGAGGCTGAAAAGCATGCTCTGACACTTGCAAATGAACTGCGCAGAAATGGTTTATATGTAATCTATGAGTATAGCGGAACTCTCAAAACCCGAATGAAAAAAGCAAATCAGGCGGATGCTAAAGTTGCGCTTATTTTTGGTGATGAAGAACTGAGCAGCAAAACATTAAATGTCAAAGATATGGATCTAGGTGAAGAAAAAACGATTGCCCGCAATAATATAATAAAAAGCATTCATCAAGTGTATGGCAAGAACCGCAAGAGCAGGTTTTGTTAGGCATTTTTTCGCTTTTCTCGATCCGCAGTCACAGGCGCTTGTATGTATTCAGGAGCGTGGTGAATATTGAAGCAAAAGTGGTGCCATTCCAGTGCTTGACACTGGATGGCTTTGTTGTAAACTTACTTTTGCTCTATGATTACCTTTTTATGGCATCTTGTCTATCTCATTCTATCATTTGCTGGACTGCAATTGCTCTTTTCCATCCGCAGTTACAGACACTACATTATTGACAGAAGGCGGTTTAGAATTAATAGCCTTTTCTATCGCTTTAGCTTGTTCACGATCTTGACTTAAGAAATATATAGCCAGTCCAACCACTATTCCAGCAACGAGAGTAGATACTGCTATGCGCCCAACATGATAGCCATTGAAGGACCTGCTAAAGCACTGCAACACACAATCCAACACTAAGAAAAACGCCAGTTATAACACCAAATGAACTATTACATACAGCGCTCCATTTCTTCGAGTTAGCTTGTTTTTTCATACCTTTAACAAGCGTTTCTCTTGTTTTTCCTTGAGCTAAATCTAATGGAATTTCACCTTTTTGGTTCTTTATCAAAGAATTGATATCCTAATTAAAAAGGACCTCTATTGCCTGAGTGTTATTATCTCTAACAGCCTGGTGCAATAATGTATTGCCTCCTTCACCCTTAAAGTTCATGTGAGCACGAAGTTCTTCATCTTGATTCTTTATTAGGCTGTTTTTTGGACCGTCATCCCCCGTATTGCTGCTTTCAAATACCCTATCACATCTTCTAGTGGTTGTTTATCAGGATTTTGCACAAAATGAAGCAGAATTTCGTGTATCTTTGTTTCTTTCGTAGTTTGTGGCTGCTTTAAAACAAGCACAAACGTGCCTTGATCAATCTTTTTACCATTCTTTATTTCTTGGATCATTGAATTTAAACCATTAGTCATACGATCCTCCTTATTTTGATCATATTATTTATTAATAATACAATAAATTCTGCTGAAAGTCAAGCTTTTGATTAAAAAATCAATATAATTGATGATAGTTTCTATGGATGTTGTCCAATTTTAAATTAACGTTCTGCAACAAACCTGTTAAAAAAAACTCACAGGATCAACATCTATTGTTACAGCAATGCTCGAACTCAAGTTACAACTTTTAATCCAGCATTTCAGCTTTCTCTGCATGGATAGACTATGTCTATAGTGTATCTTTAGTAATATCCTATACCGATATTTATTATTTAAGAAATTTATTGCTGCTGGCGATGGACCAAGAATTTCGAATTCTTTCAAACATTGGTTATGCAAGAATCTTGCTATTTCATTTGCTGCTTTTTGTGTTGCAATCTGATTCTTACCACAAATTATAAGTGCTATTAGCCTGCTGAACGGTGGCATTTTGGCCCCGCATCTTGACTTAAGTTCAATTTCATAAAATGCGTCCCTCTTTTGATGCTGCAATGCTTTTATTATCAAGCTTTCAGGATTATTGGTTTGTATTATTACTGTTCCTTTTTCGTTGAACCTTCCAGATCTCCCCGCAACTTGGTGCAATAACTGATATGTCTTTTCTGCTGCTCTCAGATCAGAATTTTCGAGACTCAAATCCGCATTTATCACACCAACCAAGGTCAATTTAGGAAAATTGTGTCCTTTAGCAATTATTTGTGTGCCGATTATAATATTCACTTCTTCTTTCAGCACTAAGTCAATAACGTTACTAACCGACTTCTGATCGCTACTTATGATCGAAGTTTTTGCATTTGGTATTAGTTTGACCATTTCTTCAAGCAACCTTTCAATTCCTACACCATAAAGGGACAATGACTGCTCACTTTGGCAATTAGAGCATTTTTCTGGGAGTTTTAATTGATAAAAACAATGATGACACAAAAGGGCGTTCTTTTTCTTGTGGTATGTGAGCCAAATAGCACAATTTAGACAGGAAATTTTGTATCCACACTTTTTACAAACTGCCAGTTGTGCATACCCTCTGCGGTTTAGAAAAAGCATAACCTGCTGTTTTTTCTCTATGGTTTGTTTTATCCACTTGAAAAGCTCATCGGAAATCCATTGTTTGTTGTTTCTCATGTCCACTACTTTAATAAGTGGTAATTCTGCACCGCCAAATCGCTTAGCTAACTTCACGTGATTGTAATTCTCATTTTTGACGTGGTGAATCGTTTCAAGCAGTGGAGTAGCTGACGACAGAATTATTGAAATGTTTTCAATTTTGGCTAAGATTATCGCCATATCTCGAGCATTGTATATAATCCCCTGTTCTTGTTTAAAAGATGAATCGTGCTCTTCATCAACGATAATCAATTTTAAGTTTTTATAAGGTAAAAAAAGTGCTGATCGTGCCCCAATAATTATTTGTACATTTCCATTTGCTATATCAAGCCAGTTATTTCTGCGAGTTTTTGGAGTGAGCCCCGAGTACCACTGAGCTAGGTTTCTTGATATCTGACTGCGAATACGATTTACTAATTGTGAAGTTAAAATAATTTCGGGCAGGAGAATTAAAACTTGAGCGTCGTTTACAGTGTCAACTAACTTCGCAATCACAGATAAATAAACTTCCGTTTTCCCAGATCCTGTTTCACCGTCAAGCAAAGTCACTGAGTATTCGTTCAAATTGCTTGCTATTCTGTCACTAGCTATCTGCTGCTCATGGCTTAACTGACAATCTATTTCACTTATCTCCTGATCTTTTTCAACACAAACCAGTTTGTCTATTTGGTTTACTTTTAACACCCCTCCCATTATTGCTTTTGCAAGCATACCAATAGGTATTAAATTGTATTGCGCAACCCACTCTGCAAATGCGATCAATTTTGGTCTAACACTTGGTAGATTGATCTTTTGCCCGATAAATTTTAATTCTCGATCACTCTTGTCACTGCATTTCCAAGCTATTCCAATCAAGCGTTTTTTACCAAATTGCACTACTACGTAATCCCCAATTGAAATTTCAGTATTTTCTTCAACTGCATATGAAAATGGCTGATCAATTCGAAGTGGTAGTAATACGTCAACTGTCTTTGTCATAGCAGTCTCAGTTTAGCACTGTTTTTATGAGTCTGTAATCTTTAACAATATAGATGAATTAGAAAAACTATACACAGAAAAAAGATCTTAATATTTAACATATTATTCATAGTACACACCATATAATTGATAAATTAATAGATTTACATAATTTGTGGAGGCCATTGATGGTTGACGATAAGATTACTTTGAACTTTGAAATAGAAAGAGGTGAGCCTATAGCAGCTCAATCCCACTTTTCTGCACGTATAAAGCTTACAAATGAAAGCAAAAATCTTTTGCGCGAGAAGCTTGGCAGTACAGTTAAATTTGATAACCTGGATAGCTACTTAGCTCTCAACCATGAGAATTTTTATATCTATTACAATAAATACGGTGGGTATTATGGTAGAGATGAGCTATATGTTAAAAATGATGATGGCAGATCTTTAACTTCTAACCTTCCACTCAATCACTATGGATTTTCAATGGAGCTATCATTGGGTGAAGGAGCAATCGCAGACTATGGCTTTTATCCTCTAGCTGTAATTTATAACCCAAGTCACTATGATAAGGCAAAAGAAAAAGTATTTGATGATCATGGTGAATTGTCACCAATTGCATCAAATGTGTTAGATAACTTTCTAAGCAACACAAACGGCTTGGCTACGCAAGACATACTTTTAAAGATACAAAATGAAATTGCTGAAAAAGAGGTGAAACTAGTAAGGGAGAAAAGACAGGCGGAAGAAGAATTAAATCAAAAGAACGAAGAGTTAAAAGAACTTATAGAAAAAGATGAGATCAAAATATTTAAAGTGATAAAAGGTCATGATATAGGTGATGGACGTTCAGCAGTAACTTTACAACCTGATGGGGAGAAAGGAGATAAAATACCTCTCGATTCGAGTAAATACTATATAGCAGATTATGAAGTCAGTGAGTACCTACATTGTGTTAGTTCTGGTTATGATATGCTGCTCGATTACAGCGATTTATTTTTTGTGCTGAACGAAAGTTCCTACTCTGATCTTGATAGTGGATTTTATCCAATGTTTGACTTCAATTCTTATGCAAGCAACTTAAGCACTAAGAATCAGTATTATGGTGATAGTAAGTTATCTGAAGAATTATCTCATAGTCTAGAGAGAAATGATGGCTGGATGAGTCGATCAGATACTGAAGCTATAATTGATAATGAGCAAATGAACGAAAAAGTTATAGTAGAAAGTGAAGCCAACCCTAGAAAGAAAAGAGCAATTGAGGAGGACGATAGTGATATGAAAGGTAGTGATAACTCAGTAAACATTCAAGCAAAAAATGAGAACCAAAAATCAACGACTGTGGAGTTTCAAGAAAATTCTGTACCGCAGGAGTTAATAAAAGAGCTATTTCCAAATAAAGAGAGTGTAATAATAAACGATAAGCTTACGATAGAAGTAAAATATGGTGAGCTAACTAGTTACACACCTGATTATATAAAGCAAACTGTAAAAGATGCTTATGAGGCTTGGTCTGAAAATTTCTATTCACAAAAAAGCAATCATAGTGATCAAGTAAAATTGCAGCTTTATGTATTCAGAAATTATGATGATTATAGAGCTTATATAAAGGAACTTTCTGGTGGCAAAGACCATAACGAATTATGGGGTGGTGGAACAGTGAGAGCAGATGAAAGTGACGGTACTATAGCAAAAACTTTTATTATTGGAGATGTAAATAGCTTACTTTGTGCGAAATCTAAAATTTTAATGGAAAAGATGAGCGATGCATTTCTTGAGTACGCCACTGGCAATCTCAATGAAGTACCTGAAGTTTTACGCGCTGATATGAAGCTTTTCATGTGGAGCTATGATGCAGCTAAAAAGGAAAGCACTCGCGATATGCAGTACACAAAAGAAGCATACAATAAAATGCATGAATCTTGGTATGATACACCGTATAAAATAGCAAGTATGTCTAACGACCATAGAATGTCAGATTGCTTGGTAACATTCTTGCAAGAAAAACATCCTCAATTTATCAAGCAATTGCTTACTACAACACCTTTTGGTAGAGCACAAGCAATATCAGAATTCAAGCGTCTTTTAGATAACTCAGAAATTGAAAGAGAATTTAAGCAGTGGATGGATGTAAAAAGTGGCAATAAAATTGTAGAAGATCTTATACCAGATAGTGAAGCTATGACTTTCGGCGAACACAAGCTTCAAATAAATATAAAATATGATAATGAGGAATTAACTCAGAGAAAACTGAGTAGTATAAAAAATACCATCGAGAGTACTATAAAAGATTTTGACTCAGCATTTGGCATTAATAATTCTCAACCTTGGCACAATATACCAAATAAAGTCAACATCTTCGTATTTAATACAAAGAGTGACTACGAAAATTATCTAAAAGAATTGAGTATTGGTTATCAAGGTAATTCTGGTTTGACGCTTCAGGGCTGCGGTTCAGATGTTCATGTTTATTTTTACTTGCAGAATGAGTTCAATGACTCATGTAAAACTTTAAAACATGAACTGGGACACGCTTTAACCGTCATTAATTCCTATTATGGCACGGGTAGTGTTTTATCTAAAGCTATGCATGAAGGAATTGCTAACTATATGGCAAGTTTGGAAGACGGTCAGCATGTCAATGATCACGGAGATAAAGAGGCCTTAATTGCAATAAGAAATAAAGATCTCAAACAAGATGAGATACTGCACAATAATATTATAAATAATAAAGGGGAGCATTATCATTCAGATGCTGAACAAGTGATAAAATTTCTTGAAGATAAACACCCAGATATGATCGATAATTTGCTAAAGAGCCTCTCTACACATGGTACAAATAAACCTCAAAGTAATAAATTAGTTGAGGATTTTTTGGCTAAGTTGAAAGATTATGATCAAGAGTTTAAACAGTGGGTCAAGGTTCAATTGAGTGGTGAAGAGTACCTGAAGCGTGAACTCGAAGTATCAAGTACGCAAGAGGATAAAACTGAACACCCTACTAATGAGGAAAGAAAAAGGAGTAAAAGATCGATAGAAGAAGATGAGGATAAACAGGAAGAAGTTATCATAACAAGTGTTATAGACAGCATGAAAGATGATAAAGAAGAAGACGACCCAAAGCACCCTTTAAAGGTAAAGATAGGTGAACCTATTGAAACAGAAAAGTATAATGTGGAATTGCAAGTGACATATGACGATGTGAAGAATTTTTATGATATCGTACGTAACAAATACCATGTGAGCAAAGAATATAACTATGAGCAAGTCATGATTTTATATAACGAAATTGTTAGTCCGGCTCACAACCATCATTACGAACCATTTACTCTTGATAAAGCATATGTTGCTGATAATCATCTATTTATCAAAGATCATGATTTTGGAACTTTAGATGATTTTAATGAGATGTTCTATAAAAGTGATGAGTTAGTAATATAAAGGGCTAGATTCAACTTGGTGGACGAGAATTATAAGGAATTAGATTTTCTACTATCATCCAAGCAGCAGACACTGGCATCCAGAAAACTTAACTTTAAATGAGCGCATCAGGTGGCTGTGCAATAGAAACTGGATTCCAGTGTCAAACACTGGAATGACACCCTTTAAGTTTCGTACAGCTGTCCATCATGCGCTATGTAAATAACAACTATGCGACTTTTATCTTCAAGGTTTCTTATCGAGTATCAACATCAGCTCGTCCCATTCCCTTTTACCAATTCCGCTTTCTTCTCTAGTAACATTTTCTCCTTTAATTAATTTGCGGACTACTTCTAGACCGATTCTTGAAATACAAACCGATTCTAAGCAATATTCAACGAAAGCGCTGTATGCCATTGGGACCCACTTCTTTATTATATCCAACATAACTTCTGCATAGACTCTAATTTCATACTGAGCATGCTTGTCAGCTCTAAGCTTCAAAAAATGAAGAAGGTTATGTAGATCTATCTTCCAATAAAATTGCGTGTAGTAATTAAGCGTTAGATTGGTTCTGGCAATTTCTCTTGCAAGTCTCTGCTGAATAAATCTCTCATAATGAGAATATACTAAATTAGAGTCATTTGTCAGAGAATCTATTATTTCTTTCGATGTATGTGAGTCAAAAGCTTCACCACTACCTTGTTTATTATTATCAGATTGTTTTGCAACCTGTTCTGGCTTTGGTATGTAAAATTCGTTATCAAGTATTGAATACCTTGCTGAATACTCATTCACATTTGCAGTTCTATGCCTTATCCATTGTCTTGCAACGAAAATTGGAAGTTTCACGTGAAACTTAATTTCACACATCTCAAACGGAGTTGTATGGTGATGCCTCATTAAATACTTTATAAGCGCTTCATCTTGACTTATCTGCTTTATTCCTTTTCCATAAGAAACACGAGCAGCTTGAACTATAGCGCTGTCAGAGCCCATATAATCCACTACTCGAATAAACCCATGATCTAATACCTTATGTTTCTCATATAGAATTTCATCTATTTCTTTTACTGTAATTCTCTTGGTTGAATAATGTTCCTCATTCATAAAATATCCTCAAGATGAAATGGAGATATCAGCTCCACACGAATTTAGTTTTTCGTGCATTGCTTCATACCCTCTCCATAAATGATGCGAGTTATTTATTGTAGTTTCTCCACTGGCTACCAAAGAAGTAAGTACTAAGGCTGCCGTTGATCTTAAATCAGTAGCATATAGATTAGCTCCAGACAAGCTTTTTACTCCATTTATAATAGCTTTGCTTTTCTTGATGCTGATGTTAGCACCTAACTTTCTCAATTCATCTGCATGTGCAAACCTATTTTCAAAAATGTTTTCTTCAATTACTGATATCCCATCAGTGACGCACATTGCAGACATCAGTTGAGGCTGCATATCACTAGGAAAGTTAGGGTATGAATCTGTTGTAACATTAGCAGATTTAATAGAGCCATTTTTTCTAGAAATAGCAATACCTTTGTCATACAGCTCAACCACAGCTCCTATAGCCTCCAATTCATTTGCAATACATCTTATATCAGATAGATTTATTCCTTCTAACATCAATTTACCACCAGTTATTATGGCAGCTAGTGCGTATGTACCGGCTTCTATGCGATCTGATATTATTTTGTGGACACATCCATTTAATGTCTCAACTCCTTTTATTGTTATTAGACCTCTTGCAAAATTCTTTGTCATCCCAGTAGCGTAACACTGGGATTTATCATGGATTCCAACGTCATGCGCTGGAATGACATCAGAGAGACCTATTTCATTATCATGAATATTAATATCAGCACCCATTTTCTTCAAGAACTCTATTAAATCCAGAACCTCTGGCTCTGTTGCAGAATTGTTTATTATTGTTATTCCTTCTGCAAGTGTTGCTGCCATTATTATCTTCTCCGTTGCACCAACGCTTATTTTTTCAAATGTAATTTCTCTCCCTTGTAGCTTTCCTTTCACCGTTGCAATTATATTACAGCCGTCAATTTCAATTTTAGCCCCCATTTTTCTAACGCTTTGATGTGCATGTCAACATGGCGTTTTCCAATGTTGCACCCACCAGGAAATGCTGTTCTCGCCTTGCCGAATCTGCTAAGCGTTGGGCCTAGCATTAAAAAAGATGCTCGCAGTTTATTTGCAGTTTTATGTGGTATCACATGATTGTTAATATTGCTACAGTTAATTTCTAAAGTATGATTTGCTTTATAATCTTTGTTGTACATAAAGTTTACTTTTGCTCCAAGACTTTCGAGCAGCTCAAACATAAGATGCACATCAATTAGATCAGGTACATCATGCAAAGTTACTGAAGAACTACTCAATAGGCTTGCTGCTGCTATTGGTAAAATAGCATTCTTTGAACCATTAACCTTAATTTTCCGAACTAAAGGTTCATGGTTACTCCTTACTAATATTTTATGCATTTAATCAAACTAGATCTTACCGAATAAGTATAGTGAATTGGCAGTAAAAGGCAAACATAGCCTCTTGATGAGTACGGTTATATAGTAAGCCAGTGTCAAACGCTTCCCAGTTTCACTTGGCTTAAGAAATTTACCAAGCAGAAAAAAAGACAAAAGAAACCCAGTGGTAGAAGTTGCTCACTCTCTAATCCTGCAAATTGGCGTACTATACTGTCTTGAACGACTTATAAGCGCGTTTCAGCTTGTATAGGCAAAAACCTAGAAGTCTAGGTGAATTTGATAAAGACATGAGGTGCACATAGTGCAAAAAATTAAACATAAGACGCCAACCGTGATACTTTCGTCGTTTAATCTGCACAGATTGAAGATAAATGAATAGCTCCAATACTATAATAAGGGTAACAGCGGAGGTTGTCAAGTAGTTTTTTGTTTCTATCAACTACCTAAATGACGGCTAGGATTGTATAATAGTTGTACTGGAATTCAGTTTTTCGTATAATTTTATTAAAAAAGTATGAAAGACCTATATATCAAGACTTACGGCTGTCAGATGAACGTTTATGACTCCGTTTTAATGGAGAATATAATTAAGCCTCTGGGGTTCAACGTTGTTAGTGACGCGGAAAAGGCTGATTTGGTGATATTGAATACTTGCCACATTAGAGAGAAAGCAGCAGAAAAGCTTTATTCAGAGCTTGGGAAGATCCATTCGTCACGAAAAAATAAGGAAATTACTATAGTAGTAGCCGGATGTGTAGCACAAGCAGAAGGGGAGGAAGTGTTCAGAAGAGCCCCATTTGTGGACATCGTTGTTGGTCCGCAGAGCATTGCTACTCTGCCGGAGTTGATAGTCAAAGCAAGCAGAAGTAAAGGTCATGTGATAAATACCGATTTTCCAGAGGTTGCAAAGTTTGATAAATTACCAGATGAGTATTACGGCAATAGCCAAGGGTCTTCTGCATTTCTTTCCATACAAGAGGGTTGTGATAAGTTTTGTACATTTTGTGTAGTGCCCTACACTCGTGGAGCTGAGTATTCACGGCCAGTGAATGAAATATTCCGTGAAGCAGTGAAATTAGTCGCGAATGGGGCAAAGGAAATCAATTTGCTCGGTCAGAACGTCAATGCTTACCACGGGGAATGCGAAGGGGAGGTGTGGGATTTAGGAAAATTAATTGGTCATATCGCTAAAATTGAAAAGCTAGAGAGAATTCGCTATACGACCTCTCATCCACGAGATATGCATGAATCTCTTTACTTGGCACATGCGGAAGAGCCGAAACTCATGCCATTTATTCACCTGCCTGTGCAGTCAGATTCGAATAAAATATTGCGCGCAATGAACAGGAAGCACACTGCAGAGGAGTATTTGGAAATAATAGATAGATTGCGCAAATTGAAACCTGAAATCGAATTTTCTTCTGATTTTATCGTTGGTTTTCCTGGAGAAACCGAAAAAGACTTTGAGGAAACTATGAAATTGGTAGAAAAAGTAAAGTACGCTCAGGCTTATAGTTTTAAATATAGCCCAAGACCGGGGACACCAGGGGCGGAAAGGAAGGATCAAGTACCAGAAGAAGTTAAAACAGAGCGCCTTCTTCGTTTACAGAAGCTAATTAGTGCACAACAACTCGAATTTAATCAGAGTGTGGTAGGCAAGACTATTCCTGTTCTATTTGGCAATAAAAAAGGCAGACATCAAAACCAAATTATTGGTAAGAGCCCATATATGCAATCAGTTTGCATTGATGATCCTGAAGATAAATACAGAAACAAGACAGTAAGTGTAAAGATACTGGAAGCTCGGCAGAATAGTTTGCTAGGGACAGGAATGCTTTTGAATTTGTGATTCTCCAGAAAGTCATATATTCTCTAAATTTATCCAGTTAGAATGAATATGAAGTCAAAGCATTATCCTGATACAACAAGTAGTCCTAATTTTGCGTCGTTGGAAAAGGAAATCATAAAATTTTGGCAGGAAAGCGAAATTTTTGAGCGGTCAGTTGAGGAACGTTCCGAGGATAATTGTTTTGTCTTTTACGATGGACCTCCATTTGCAAATGGACTGCCACATTGTGGGCATTTACTCACTGGTTTCATCAAAGATGCATTTGCAAGATATCAAACTATGCTTCAAAAGAGGGTCGAGCGTAGGTTTGGTTGGGATTGCCATGGTTTGCCGGCTGAGATGGGCGCAGAAAAGGAACTTGGAATATCCGGCAGAACTGAGATAGAAAAATTCGGTATTGAAAAGTTCAATAACCATTGTCGTACTTCTGTGATGAAATTTTCATCAGAATGGGAGAAGTATATAAATAGGCAAGCAAGGTGGGTAGATTTTCATAATGACTATAAAACCATGGATAAGTCATTCATGGAATCAGTCATGTGGGCATTCAAGCAGCTTTATGATAAGGGTCTGGTGTATGAGTCGGTGCGCGTTGTTCCATATAGCTGGGCATGTGAAACTCCGTTGTCCAATTTTGAAACAAGGCTTGATAACGCATATAGAGAAAAGGCTAGCAAAGCTGTAACTATTGCGTTTGAGCTTTTAGAAAATCCAAAGCAGTTTAAACAAAAATGTAAGCTACTCGCTTGGACTACAACTCCTTGGACATTGCCAAGCAACTTGGCGCTGGCAATAGGAAAAGACATTGAGTATTGTGCAGTGTTAATAAATGGTGAAATCCACATCTTCGCTGAAAGCTACTTAGAAAAGTTTATCGGTCATTGTCAGCAAAACAGTATCCCATATAAAAATTGCGATATAAAACTTAAAGCAGATGATCTGGCAGGTCTTTCTTATAAACCACTGTTTGATTATTTTAAAGATACGAAAAATGCATTCCGCGTTTTCATAGCCGTTTATGTCACAGCAGAAGATGGTACTGGCATTGTGCACACTGCTCCTGGATTTGGTGAGGAAGATTTTTACCTTTGCCAAAGCCATGATATTCCAGCCATTTGCGCAATTGATAACGGAGGCAAATTTACTGCTGAAGTTTCGGATTTAGCAGGAGTTCATGTCTTTGATACTAATGATATGATAATAAGAAAGTTAAAAGAACAAGGAAATTGGTTCAAAACTGAGCAATATATTCACAATTATCCACACTGCTGGAGGACTGACACTTCTTTAATCTATCGCACTATGCCTTCTTGGTATGTTGCTGTGACAAAGTTCAAGGAGAGAATGGCGGAGCTGAACAAAAAAGTTAATTGGATACCAAATCATATAAGGGATGGTCAATTTGGAAAATGGCTCGAAGGGGCACATGATTGGTCAATTTCACGCAATCGATTCTGGGGTACGCCGATTCCCGTATGGAAATCAGACGATGTAAGATATCCAAGGGTAGATGTGTATGGTTCGATAGCAGAACTAGAGCGAGATTTTAATGTTAAAGTGGATGACTTGCACAGACCGTTTATCGATACTTTAACAAGACCAAATCCTGATGACCCGACAGGAAAATCAGTTATGCGTCGTGTGCCTGACGTGTTTGACTGTTGGTTTGAATCTGGTTCAATGCCATTTGCGCAAGTTCACTATCCGTTTGAAAATAAAGAATGGTTTGAGAACAATTTTCCTGCAGATTTTATTACTGAGTATATAGCGCAAACTAGGGGATGGTTCTATACGCTTTTTGTATTGTCCACTGCTTTATTTGACAGTGAACCATTTAAGAACTGCATATGCCACGGTGTTGTTCTCGATATAAAAGGGCAGAAATTATCCAAACGTTTGAATAATTATGCGGATCCGATGGAAGTGTTTGATAAATACGGTTCTGATGCGCTGCGTTTTCTTATGCTTTCCGGATCTATTGTTTGTGGTGGTAATTTGCTGCTTGATAAAGAGGGAAACTCAATCCGAGATGTTCTGAGAAACGTAATAAAACCTATTTGGAACAGTTATCACTTCTTCACCATGTATGCAAATGCAGACGGAATTAAAGTTGAGGTTTGTAAAGATTATCAAAGCACTATTGATCGTTACATGATCTCCAAATGTTTTGAAGCTGTAGAAGGTATTCAAGCTTCTATGAACAACTACAATTCCCAAGAGGCTTGCAAAATTCTGATAGATTTTTTTGAAGTGTTAAATAATTGGTATATTCGTCGCAGTCGTGAGCGTTTTTGGAAAAGTGATTTAGATCAGGATAAGGCTGACGCTTATAATGTTCTATATACAGTTTTTTATTACATGCTTCGGGCTGCAGCTCCTTTATTGCCGCTTATAACGGAGACTATATGGCAGGGGCTTAAATATAAAGAAACATCTGTTCATTTGACCAATTTTCCACAATTAGAAAAGTTTGATAGCGAGCTCATTGCTAAGATGGATTTAGTGAGAGAGATATGCAACTCTGCACTCTCTATCAGAAACACCTTTAATATACGTATCAGACAGCCGCTCGACAGTATGACCATTTATCACAAGTCTTCCTGTAGTTTTCTTGAAGGTGAACCGCTTTCTGTTATCCCAGGGTTTTCTCCTGTCATCCAAGTAACTGACACTGTGATCCAGTGTGCTGCAGATTCAAATGAGTACCAGGAGATGATAAAGGATGAGGTGAATGTAAAAAAACTGGAACTGGTAAACAAACTTGAAGGTATTGCATCGCTAGAGTTAAAGCTAAATTTCCCACTACTTGGAAAGGAGGTTCCAGACAAAATCAAGAAACTAGTTCAATATGTCAAGAAAGGAAGATGGAAGCAAGTTGAAAATGAGCGGATATTTCTAGGAGATGAATCAGAGAACTACATTATAGAAAAAGGTGAGTATGAACTATTGTTAAAAGCAAACAGTAAATATTCCTCTGTGTTTGATAACAACAAAGGAGTTGTTATCCTAAAAACTGAACTAAATGATGAATTAATTCTAGAGGGGCTTACAAGAGATGTTGTGAGACTCATCCAAGAAACTAGAAAACAAGCTGATTTTCATATATCCGATAGAATCAGAATAGTAATCAAAACAGAGGATGAGAAAATTAAAGAAGCAGTGAACAGGTGGAGTGAGTACATAAAAGAGCAGACTCTTGCCTTATCTTTAGAAATTGATGTAGAAATTGAAACCAGCTTCTATTCCAAGGAATACCAAGATTTAATTGTTGGTATTAAGTTAGATTGTTAGTAGTTGCAAATTGTTAGTATTTATGCTATACTTTAGGCAATTGGGGTAAGGTTATGGTATGAATGTTGCTGTAGATCCTGGTGGAGTTATTAGCTCAAATAATAGTGATTTAGATAAAAAAGAACCTGTTGCCACATTAAAAAAACAAAAATCTATTTCTAATGTAGAGCGAAAGGAGAAGCATTTTGACATTCCACTAAGTATATTCCGTTATAAAGGTTATGACTCTGACTTTTTTATTTCCTGGTATAATATACTAAGAGAAATATTTGAAGAGATAAAGGAGATGTGCCCGGAAAAACGGGTGTTGAATTTAGCTCTGTCAGTTTTAATGCTCCCTTATATTGCTTCTATTTCATTGGGGTTAGTAGTATATAACAGATCTAAAGCAAACGGTAAAATACAAGCCAGTCCCGAGTGGAACAAAACAAAAAAAAGTGAAGTAAGTGAAAGTACAGCAAAAAGATTGGCATATAGTGTTCTTGCTGCAATAGCGATTCTTGTTAATATAGTTGTACTTGTCACCTTAATTATTCCTGCAACACTAGCTTTAGCTACTTTTTATCTTTTGGATAAGAAATTATCTCATTCTTTGATTGCTACTGTTAAAATAGGTAGTGGGTTGTATAAGAATGAACACCAGAATATTGAAGTATCTTTTCGCGAGATAGATGCTGGTGAGTCAGACATTAGGTGGGATATGGAAATTAAGTTTCCATCACAATTTGAACAGTTACTTAGAGATTTGTGTGAAGATAAAAATGATAAGCTATTTGTTACACAAGATGCAGAGCACAATACCATACTGAAACTGTCAGCTAATATCCACTTAAAAAATGGTCTTGTGCCTTTACGCAATGAAATCAGGAGTATGCTTGCAACTTCGATTCAGAGATTCACAAAGGCTATGGGAGAACTGTTAAAGATAGACAAAAAAGATATTACATACGATAAGCTGAAGGAATTGTTGAACGAGTTCAGACTGAAAGTAGCGGATAGTGTAGACCATAAATTGACGAGTCACTTAATGCAGGATGCTTACAGAGTGGCCTTTATACAGGCAATTAAAATTGCACGGAAAAGAAGAGAGGAAAAAGGAGGTTTTGTATTAGAAGAAAGACTGAAAGAAGTGTTAGTAGAACAAGAATTAAAAAGCCAAGGTAAGGAATTGCCCACTGAAAAGGAAATGATACTAAAAGATCTAAAAAAAGCAGGAGAAGAAGCACCAGATACCTTAGATGATGACGATCTTCCTATGTTTAAAGCACAATGGAAACAGCTTATAGAAAAAGGAAAGATAGTTAAAAGGACGATAATTGATAACTACAGGAGTGCATACCCTCAAGAAACAGCGGAGGCTTTACGTAAAGCTGAAGTGACGATAAAAGAGTTGAAAAGCATGGAAGAAAAAAGATATGAAGAGATCTGTGAAGAATTAAGAAAAATACACGGGGATATAGGGAAAAATAACTCAAAAGATGGTGCTCTAAAAAGAAAATTAGAAGATCTGTTTAAATTCGAATATGGTGATCAAGAGGTTGAGAAAAGACTAATAAGATCAATAATAAAAAGAGCTAAAGGTGAATTAAGACAATCAGACATTCTTGATAAGAAGAAGATAAGCCTAATGAGGAAGCTTGAAGATTTAGAAAAAAAGGTAAATGAGAAAACTTCAGAAGAAGTGAATGACTTTATACAAGAGGTGTATTTAGAAATAATAAAATGTAAAATTCAAAGTCTATTTGTAAAACAAGCAAAGGGTATAGAGCACTCATGTAAGCTATTAGAGAAAGATGCACCTGATCTAGTGGCAAAGATTAACTTGCATCGGATGAGAATTGAGAAATATTTGAAGCAGCCTGAACAACCCATACTGTTAAAAAGAATAATAGAAGGAAATGAAGATTTAAATAAGTACTTAGAAGATGAGCAAAACAGCAAAGGAAAAGAGCATCCAAATACAAAGCTAATAGAGAGGCACTTAGAAAATAACCAAGAAATTCTCAGAACATTGAAACAATTAGAATTAGAAAAAAAAAGATTATTGATAAATGAAGAAATAAAAAATGATTATGGAGAAGAACTAACCTCTCGTGAAAAGATAAAATTTGCAATAATAGAAGATGATTTACTGGAGGTGTTCAAGCAAAAAACTTTTAACGAAGCAAAAATCAAGGAGTTATTAGAAAAAGCAGAACTTGAATATTGCTTAGCAGAGAAATGCATCAAATATCCTGTGATTAAAACGAAAGATAATATCAAGCATTTTTGTCAAGATTTATTGTCTTCCCTGATAAACAGGTTGTTAAATCTTATAATAAGTAATATACCCAAAGATAATCAAAATATTGCTCAGAAGGCCTGGAGCTTCTTGTGGACAGGTTTGGGTTATATTCGAGTTGGGTTATCGGCTACTGTTATAAACAAAAACAGCACCGTAGAAGGAAAAGCGTTAGATGTAGCGCATGATACTTATAAAGAAGTAGATACATTGCTTAAATATTTAGAGTCAAGTTATGAGGAAGTGGGAGGCCTGATAGGTAATGTATTTTCTGATGATGGTGAAACATTTAAAAAGGATATATGGCCTAAAATACAAGATCATCTGTGTAGAATGTGGAGCAGATTTTCTCAGGACATTAAATTTACATTGATTAGCAAAGATGAATCAAAAGACGTTAGCAAGAAGTTAAATGAAGTAAACGTGGTACAGCCACAGCAGGTTTTAACTGTTTAATTCTTTCGCATCTGCTACTTTGCTGCAGATAGCAGTAATGATATGATTTGTTTTATCGCTATCACAGCCCATTTGAGCAAGCTCAACGTTTCCACCGCAACCTCTTCCGGTTACGGTAGATACCAGCTCTTTTGCGCTGATCTTATCAGTTAAGTCTTTACTTACTTTGACAATCAGCACTGTTTTATTTTTTTCCGTTGCTGTGAAAGCTATTACAGTTTTTGGTTTTTGTTGTTGCAGAACAAATTCCCTTATTATGCTTGCTGGAATGTCAGTAAAAGCGTAGCTTACGAAATTCATTCCATTTATTCCAGTGCTTTTTATGTTCTCTGCGCTTACGAGCTTTTTATAAAGGTTTTTTATTTTAGCTTCGGATTCCTTGCGCTCTTGGCTTAAAATACTGAGTCGGTTTGTTATTTCACTTATTGGCGCTTTTACAGATTCTGCGACTTTTTTCAAATTGATTTCATTATCACGCACATAATTAATTGCTTCTTGACCGGTCAAAGCTTCGATTCTTCTTACTCCAGATGCAATAGAACATTCTGTTACTATCTTAAACAGGCCAATTTCTCCAGCGCACTCCACGTGCGCGCCGCCACATAACTCTTTTGAGCTTCCAATGCTTACCACTCTTACTTGGTCGCCATACTTTTCGCCGAACAATGCCATAGCTCCTTCGTCTATTGCTTGATTCATGCTCTGAATTTTTGTAGATGTAGAAAAATTTTCTCTGATTAGAGAGTTTACCATATCTTCTATTGCAAACAGTTGATCCTGAGTAACTTGAGTGTTATGGCTAAAGTCAAATCTCAGTCTATCTGGTGCAACTAGGGAACCTTTTTGAGTTACGTGATCACCCAAGATTTTCCTCAATGCAAGATGCAGAAGATGTGCAGCTGAATGATTTCTTCTTAGGTCTTGCCTTCTTTTCTTGTCAATACTGGCTGTAACTGTGTCACATTTACAAATTGAGCCAGATTTAACTACACACCTGTGCAAATATAGGTCATTAATCTTATTGGTGTTTTCCACTGTGATTACGTCTGGGTTTGGAATCTGGGTCCCGGTGTCAGCTACTTGGACGACAATAAAACTTCCAGTGTCCCCCACCTGTCCACCAGATTCACCATAAAAAGGTGTTTTATCAAGTATAATGGTTACCTTCTCTCCTACTTTCGCAGAATCAATTATTTCATTTTTAGGAGAAATTATGGCTATCACTTTTGCATCCTTTACCTCACTAAACTCATAACCGACAAATTCTGTTTTGCCAAATTTATCGATCAAATCAAACCATATTTGCTCAACAGACTTTTCGCCAGATCCAGCCCATTTAATGCGTGCCCTCTCTTTTTGCTCCTTCATTGCGTCATCAAAGCCCCTTTGGTCAAAATTTATTTTCCCCTCTTTTAAAATATCAAGTGTGATATCCAAAGGAAACCCATAAGTGTCATATAGCTTAAACGCCGATTCTCCTAGCAAAGTATCGCCTGGTTTTAAATCTGCAGTGAATTTTTCCAAGAGACTGATACCTTTCATCAAAGTATCTTTGAAGTTCTCTTCCTCTGATTTTAACGTTGTCTCTATTGAACTCTTAGCTCTAATCAGTTCAGGATAAACATCTCCCATATAAGCTGAGCTTGAGCTATCTATCAACACTGGAAAAATACGATGGAGTAGAGAGTCATTATATCCAAGCAGGTGGATATAACGTGCAGCTCTCCTGATTAATCTGCGCAGTACGTAGTTCCTGCCTTCATTTCCAGGGAGTATCCCTTCTGCAATTAGAAATGCGGCTGCACGAAGATGGTCCGCGATGGTCTTATGAGCTACTTTGTTTTCTGCATTTCCACAGAGCTCTTGCGACTTGTTTATCAGAGCGGAAAATAGATCAATATCATAATTATCATGAACGTTTTGCATGACAGCTGCTATTCTCTCAAGGCCCATTCCAGTATCGATGCATTTTTTTGGTAATTTTTGCAAATCACCTTCTTCATCTTTATTAAATTCCATGAATACCAGATTCCAAATTTCAACAACTCTATCGTTATATTGCAAGTTAGGATTTGCATGGTCATAAAAAATTTCAGAACATGGACCACATGGACCAGTATTGCCCATGCTCCAGAAGTTATCTTCTGTTGCAATTCTGATGATTTTATCATCTAAAAACCCACTTACCTTGCGCCAAATCTCGTATGACTCATCATCAGCGTGGTAGACAGTTATGGATAATCTATTTTTGTCAAGAGACAATTCTTCAGTAATGAATTTCCACGCAAGTTCTATTGCAGTTTCTTTGAAGTAATCACCGAAACTAAAATTTCCGAGCATTTCAAAAAATGTGTGATGCCTTGCCGTATAGCCAACATTTTCAAGATCGTTGTGTTTACCGCCTGCTCTTAAGCATTTTTGACTGGAAACAGCGCGTTTCATTTCAGTTTTTTGTAAACCGGTGAAGATGTTTTTAAACTGCACCATACCAGCATTTGTAAACATGAGCGTTGGATCATGCTCTGGGATCAAAGGGGAAGAAGAAACCTGCTTGTGGCTGTTACTTGTGAAGAATTTTATAAATCTTTCTCTAATTTCGTTTAGCTTCATCGTTTTTATTGAGATTATCTATGCATAATAAGTTGTAATGAGAGTAAAATCAATTCATCGCTCTGAATATTAATATATACATTATCTAGTATAATAAAAGTAATATTTACATAAAAATTTTAATAAAAAGCTGTGACCTCAAATGATTTATCTGCTAACATTAAAGAGATATTTGTTAATTCAAGTAATATTTTATTAATTAATTAGGAGATAGAATTCCGAGAGAGTTATTACAAATGGATGAACTTGAAAAGTTCTATAGTTTAATTGCAAACAGTAGAGTAAAGATTAGATTTATATCTCGATCTGATAATTATATGTCCTTTGCAGTTGAAGGGAGTCATGGAAGTGCTGTTAGGTCCTTTTCTATTAGGCACTACAATAATGAGGGCCGTCTTTCTGCAGTGGAAAACTATCGTGATATGATAGCTATTCGATCATATGTCTGGGTAAAAAGAGAAGATGGTTCTTATCGTAAACAAAGCATAGATCTGTGCTCCTTCAAGCAGGGAAGTGAAGGTTATAAATTATCGACTGATTTGTTTAACAACATAAAAAAACTTGATTTTTCTACATATGATGGCAAAGAATTCTGTCGTGAAACTTTTTTGCCTTTTATTGAAGCATTTCACAACCTGGATGGTCAAAGAACCACTGAAGGTGCTAGCACAATCAGTAGCACAACAACAGAGCTATTCAATTCTAGCCAATTGGAAGAATCCATTACTGAAGAGCTTGAAGAAGGTAGCGAATATTTCGCTGTAGAACCAGCTCCTTTAAAACAACAAAAACTTGATCTTGCACCAGATGAAACAACCGAAGAGATCAAACACGTAATGGAAGAAATAAAAAGGCTAAATGCTAGTCATGGAATTACAACTGAAAATATAGAGTATGTTCAAAATATGACAAGAAAAGATGTTACTTTTTCCTTTAGCAAAGTCACATCAAGAAACGTACCAGCATTTTCTGAGTTGAGTAGCACAAATCCGACATTACCTCAATTGCCAAACGAATCAGGAATTATCGGCACAACAGCAGCAGGATTATCAACATTGAGTGCTTATATTATAGCACCAGTATTATTAGTAGCTGCTGTTACTGTGGGTGGATGCTGGTTTTTGCATAAAAAGAAGAGAGAAGATAGTTACGATGTTGAAAAAGCTGGTGTAGAAAATGAAGTAGAAGCTCCATTTTCTGAAGAGCATAATTCTCTTCTTGATGAAGTAAACATTGAGCCAGGAACATATCGGTCTTTCCAACTTGATAATATTTAATCAGTTGTAAAAGTCGCTATACTAGAGTCTATTTACAAACTTTATTAGGGTAAGGATAGAGGAAGGATGGTGGCTTAAATTACGGTATAGAATTACTTAAGAGCACTCATGAAAGTATGCGCATCAAGTAGTGGTAAATGGCTTAAACAATAAACTGAGTAATTTGCTCCTAAAGGCCTTTAAATTAGATCTCTTGCATAACCTAAACTAAGCAGAAAAAAAGGTAAAAGAAACCCTGAGTAGCTAGTTATTCACTAGCTATCTTATAACATTGGCGTTTTTGATGTATTAAACGACTTATAAGCGCGTTTGAGCTTGTATAGGTAAAAACCCAGAAGTTTTAAAAAGATATGAGGTGCACATAGCGCAAAAAATTAAACATGAGACGCCAAATATGCTAAGTTTTTTGTCATTTAACCTGCACAGACTAAAGATAAATAATAGCTTCAGTGCTATGATAAGGGTAACGGCGAAGGTTGTCAAGTAGTTTTTTGTTTCTATTGAATACCAATGCTCTGTCAAAAGTTTGTTATATAGTTAAGCAAGAAGTCTAGCGCTTCTTGCTTATAATTACAGGTTTGAGCCAATTTATCATGCTATTCTATTTGCCCTCCCAATAACGCAAGTTAGTATTAATTTGACGCATTTCCTCAAAAGAATCCTCTAAGCTTTCTAGCACGGCTTGGATGTTTTAATTTACGTAGTGCTTTTGCTTCTATTTGCCTAATTCTCTCGCGTGTTACGTTAAAGATTCTTCCTACTTCTTCTAAGGTATGTTCTTTTCCATCTTTACCAAGACCAAAGCGCATTCTGAGAATCCTTTCTTCTTTTGGCGTTAAAGTTGCAAGAACATTGGTTGTAATACCACGCAAGTCAGCAAGTATTGCAGCATCTTCTGGCTTTGAGACTCGTTTGTCTTCTATGCAATCACCAAAGGTACTGCTATCATCTTTTCCCGTTGGAGCTTCAAGACTTACAGGATCCCTCGCTATTTTCATAACTTTGCGTATTCTTTCTAGAGGCATCCCAAGTTCCGTACTCAATTCCTCTAATGTAGGCTCTCTTTCCATCTCATGAGTTAACTTTCTTAGTGTCCTGTTGATTTTGCTGATAATTTCTACCATATGAACCGGTATTCTAACTACTTTAGACTGTTCAGGTATTGCTCTGGTGATTGATTGCCTTACCCACCAAGTTCCGTAAGTTGAAAACTTGTATCCGCGTTTGTAATCAAATTTATCCACGGCTTTCATAAGACCAATATTGCCCTCTTGTATTAAATCAAGCAGAGCAAGACCTCTGTTTGAATATTTTTTAGCAATGGAGACTACTAACCTTAAATTAGCTTTAATCATTTCCTGCTTTGCTTCAGAGACTTTTCGTTCATGTTTTTGTATCCTTTTGATTAGCTCCTTAAATTCCTGCACGTTATCTTCTTGTATATATTGCTTAATATTATTCACAGAGTGGGCTATACACTCAGAGTTACCTTCTATAAACCTTGTACATTTGATTTTTAATTCTTCTGTAAGAGAAGGTTCATTTTCATTGGTCTTTAAAAACCTTGTCTCTTTCAATTCACGCCTTAAAAGCACTTCATTATAAACTTTGTAGAAACTTTCCCTGTCAATATCATATTTTCTAGACTCAGAAATAAGATTGGCTTCCTCAAGCATTATAGACTTGTTTATATTATAGAGTTTTTGTGTAATTTGAGTGACAGCAGCGTCACTTAATTTAATTTGTAACGCTATGGACCATATTTGATGATATAAATCTTCATATCCTGACTCGCCAGGGGAATTTTTCCTTAGTGTCAATGCTTCATTTGCTAAAGTAATTATCTCATCTAGTGCAACTATGACCTTGGGCAATAAGTCACTTTCCATTTCAAGAATAGAAACATTTAAATTTGCTGAGTTTATATCTTCGTTACCACTTTCTTGCTCATCATCACCCTTTTTATTACTTGCTTCATCATCTTCGCAGTGTTCATCATCTTTGGCATCTTCAGAATCCTCAAAGGATTCAGCACTTTCTTTGCTATCCTCTTTGGGTATTGTATTAAAATCAGAATTATAAATTGCATCTAGGTCTATAATTTCTCTCAGTAAGAGAGCTCCACTACTCAAATCATCACGCCATGCTTTTATCATTTTTAGTGTTACTGATGTTTCAATTATTGCACGCAACATGTTATGCTTTTCGGATTCAATTTTTTTTGCTATCTCGATTTCATCTGCCCTTGATAGAAGCTTTACGGAGCTCATGTCTTGTAGATAAACTCTTACAGGATCATCGTTTTGTACTAAAGTTGTGGCGGCATTTGACAATGTATCATCGTCATCGAGTTTGCTATCATCATTGTTGGCAGAAGTATCTTCCTCATCTTCACTGCTCTCAAGTACATTAATTCCAGAATCTTGCAATATAGATATAGTGTCATCTATGAAGTCAGATGAGAAATTTTCGTCTGACAGTTTATCATTTATATCATCAAGAGTAATAAAACCACCCTTTCTTATACTTTTGGTCACTAGATCCCTTATGATTTTTTTCTTGCCTTCTGCATTATTAATAGTTGACATCATTACCTTTATATTTAAAATATAATCCCTTATTAGTAAATAAGCTTACTACAAGTAAGCATATAGTTTAATTTTTAGCTTGTAGCTACCTGTTACTTCATATAGTTTAAGATACTGTTAACTCACATATGTTGGTCTTGATCAATTATTCCATATTTTTCTTCTATTTTTATTGCTATAGACAATCCAACTGAAAATGTTGCAATTCCAACTACTATGGCAGTGAGCATTAAAACATGCGGTATAGGATTACTATATAAATAAAAACTTGAAACTAGTATGGGAGGCGAAGAGCTTTTTATATATCCTAAAGATATATAAAATAGCAGAACAGATGCTTGGAAAACGTTTACCCCTATCATTTTCTTGATTAGATTTTTATCATTTATGATAGTATACAAGCCCAGCATCATTAATATAATAATAGTTGTATAATTATATAAAGTCATTGTTTTTTTATACGTGCAAAGCTTACATATATGATCAACATCGAGGAGAAGACAGTAAGTGCTACGCCCAGTTCCACGAGGAAAATACCAAATTTTTGACCTGCAACGTTGTTGGTTAACAATATATCATAAGACAAAAAACTTTTGTTAAATAAAACTGTTACAATACCCGTTCCTCCGTAGATTAAAATGCCTAGCATATTGGTAAGTTTAATTACGGAATAGGGTATTGCTTTTAAAGTTACGGATATACCAAATAACATTGAGTATAGTATTATTCCGGAAGCAATAATTATTCCGGCTTGGAATCCCCCACCTGGAGTGTAGTCACCGTGAAATTGTATATATAAGGCAAATAGGATAATAAAAGGCACCATTAAAAATGTTATTGCATTTAATACCGGATCTTTAATCATTTTCTTTTTCTTCTTTTAATGTTAATGTTATACAAAGTGCGGCAGTAAAGACTACTATAGTTTCCCCAAATGTATCATAACCACGAAAACTTGCTAAAATAGCCGTCACTATATTAGGAATACCAGCAACTTTTTCAGTATTTTCTATATAATAAGGAGCAACATGCAAGTGGATTGGAGCGTCACGGCTGCCAAAATCCGGCAATTGAGTTATAAAGTGTGATAAGAATACAGTCAAAAATAAAATAAAGAAAAGTATTATAGGGTTGTGAGATAAATTTACTTTATGGTTTTTTATCAAAGAAAGCGCAGCAAACATAAAAACTGTACTGAGCCCTGCACCAACTGAAGCTTCAGTAATTGCAACATCAGGTGCGTTCATAATTAAATACATAAGTGCAATGAGCGAACTAAATGCACACATTAGAATGCCACTTACAACTAAGTGTTTTGAAAGAACTATAAAAACCGTAACTGTAAGTAATAGAAAAAGTAATGTTACATTCAATATTTCTAGCATCTTAACCTTCTTTAGTTTTTCCTTTACTTTTATAATAAGTGCACGCTAAAATATAGCTGTTAGTTGAGTTAGCTATCCATACTATAAGGATCAATAGCATTATTTTAACAGTATTAATTGAAAATTCATTTTGCAGAGCAAAACCAATCAACAATAACATCGCACCGCTGGAATCTATTATACCTACTGCATGTAACCTAGTATAAAAATCAGGAAATCTGATTGTCCCTATGGTTGAAATGATTACTAAACAAATACCTAAGAATATGAAAATAGGTCCTATCATAAATTATCAAAGCAACATTAACCTCATTAGTGCTATAGTTGATACAAAACTAATACTAGCGTACAAAAGTGCTATATCAAGCAAAAAGAAATTGTTCAGAAGAATCGACATTGCTGTTATGAGTAAAACTACTTGTGTCGAAAAATTGTTAAATGCTAGGACCTTGTCGTAAATATCGCTCAGTTTGGATACTATACGGCATAGCATTACACTAATACAAAGTAGCAGCATATAAACAGTAACATAAATCATCTATAAATTACAAACTTCAGTAGTACTCTGCTCAATCTACTCTTCATTATCTACTTCATCATCTATTTCTTCACTGTCTTGATCGTCTATTTCGGTTTCTACCTCATCATCCTGAATATTAACACTTTCTTGATCCATATCGGAATCTATGTTGAACTGGTCATCAGGAAAATTTAGTAGTTTTTCTAGCTTACTCGTATTACTGCTGTAAGCATTACTCACATTTCCTTTCATATACTCTTTGCATCTGCTTACCAAAAGTCTAAATAATTCATGAGTATCTACTTGTTTTTCTGCTATTTCGTATAAAGAAATGATGGTATTCTTATGACCTTTAAACTTAGCTGCCTCAATTGGACTACTTGCCCCTGTATTCAAGTCATGTGTCCTCTGGCTCGCCAATATAGCTAACTTAAAACGGTTATTCACCCGCTCTGTGCATTTTTCTATAACAAATTCAGCCATAAGATACTACCTTAATAAGTTTTATACTGCATTACAAAAAACAAAATGTCAACTTCTCTATTGAGACTCAGCTTCATGTTTTGCCTTTTCTTCTTCAAATTTTACTGCTTGGTTCTCTGTTATTATAATTGTTATTCCAAAGCCTAATTTTTTGAGGAATCCTAACAATCGCTCTAGAGAGAAACCGTCTGTTTTGCCATTTTTAATTTGTGATATCTTTGGCTGATCAACACCTAGTTCTTCTGCTGCACGAGCTTGAGTCCAACACTTTGTTCTTATAAATTCGCTGATTATGCTAAGTAGCTTCCTTTTTATTTCTACAAAACATAAACCGTTGTCTAATGATATTATTATTTCCATAATCTTTTTACACCCACTATCAAAAACTTTGTAAGACATTACAACATAAATTTGATATCTCAAAGTATTAATATCATATAGCTTGTACTAAATAATTATAGATATTAATATATAAAGCTTTAAATTGATCATGTGTTAATATTTTTATCAAGTTTATTTTAATCTTAACGATTATTTTACCTAAAAAAATTATTTATAGCAAGAGGAATGGCAATTGCAAGGCTAAAATAGTCATTTTGTAAATTCACATTACATAAGATGTATGGTCCCAGAGTGTGATGGTATGGATTCATTATAAATGATTCAGGATACTTTGTTCACTGTAAACATATAAATTCAAAAGGGGTAAGACCCTTAAGAGTTTTGAGTCTTTTAGCATAATTGTAGGCCATAACAAAGTCGTAAAGGTGCTCTTTGAGTTGCTGATGGGACCGATAATAATACTTCTTAACTGTAGCATTTTTCAAAGTCCTATTCATACGCTCAACTTGTCCATTCGTCCAAGGATGGCTAATTTTTGTTAGACGATGTTCAATGTCATGTCCTTGACAAAACTCTATCAAATATGTGTTGGAAAGCGTATTTATGGCGCTTCTGGTTGGTAAATTGTATACCGTTGTCTGTCAAAACAGCGTGGACTCTATACGGTAGAATTCGAATCAAATTACGTAAGAACTCAGCAGCTATGGGTTTTGTAGCACCGTTATGCAACTCAACATAGGTAAATTTAGATGTTCTATCTATTGCAACAAACAGATATAACTTACCTTCTTCTGTTCTGACTTCTGCAATATCAATACGGAAATATCCTATAGGATATTGTTTGAACTTCTTTTTGGTTTAACTTCACCATTAACGTCTGGTAGTCTACTAATGTTATGCCTTTGTAAATAACGATGTAGACTAGAGCGTGTTAGATGGGGAATTGTAGACCGGAGAGCATAAAGGCAATCATCTAATGGTAGGAGCGTATGCTTTCGAAATGCAACAATTATGGCTTCCTCTTCTAAAGTTAAAACAGTTGATCTTGGATGCTTTGGACCCATATCCGCGTCTTTAGTAAATGAGCGTTTTCTCCATTTGACAATAGTTTTGGATTAAGGTTATAATACTTGGAAAGCTTTGATATACTCTCTTTACTATTTTGTATTGCTCTACGCTATTGTTCGGGTGTACTCATGTAACCATAACTCCTCCTTCAATGGTATCTTTTTCTCATATTTTATCATACCATCACACTCTGGGACCATACATCTTATAGATATTATACCAACAATCCATTATTTTTTCTACGTCCCGTGGTTTAGTTTTTGGACCTATACTGATTCTAATCGAACACTCTGCTTGCTCTTTTGTTGTCCCCATTGAAAGCAAAACATGGGAAGGTTCAACTTTTCCAGAAGAGCATGCAGAGCCATTGCTAACTGCAATGTTATTTAAGTCAAAATGCATAAGTTGCATATCATTCCTTACTTTCGGCATATAAATGAGACTTGTATTTGGTAACCTTTTGGAGTTTTTACCGAAGATTTTGATACCGCTGGCAAGGTTTAACAGCCCATACTCCAATTGATCGCGTAGCTTCTTTATTTCATCCATTTTTGATAGAAGATATGGAATATCCTGCAATGCAGCAGAAAGACCTGCAATTGCAACAATATTCTCCGTACCACCTCGTAATCCTTTCTCTTGCCCACCACCTATTATAATAGGCTCTATTACAAGCTTTTTGTCGAATATTAAAACTCCACTACCTGCTATACCACCAAACTTATGAGCGGATAAAGTGAGTAAATCCACCCCCAAATCCTCCATATTAACTTCAATTTTTCCAACGCTTTGAGCAGCATCAGTGTGACAGATTGCTCCAAATTTATGCGCCATTTCAGCTACCTCTTTAACAGGCTGAATAACCCCAGTTTCGTTATTAGCCATCATCACTGAAACTATTACTCTATCTCCCTCAAGTTTGCTCAGAACCTTCTCTAGCTCTAAAAGATTAACAACACCTTCTTGATTAACGGGTATTATATGGGGATTACACGTAGAATTGAGAATTGAAGGGTGCTCTATAGCTGAAATTACATGTCGATAGCCCGCCATTCCTCTCATAACAAGATTATTTGCTTCAGTCGCACCAGACGTAAAAACCACTTCTTTATCACCTAAAGCGCTAATAATCCCACAAACATTATCTCTTGCATCCTGAAGAATCTTTCTCGCCTCTTGTCCCTTTCTGTGTAATGATGAAGGATTCAGAATTTGTTTTGATAAGACCTCAAGTATACTCTTCCTTACACTGTCGATAATTGGGAAAGTTGCATTATAGTCAGCATATACGTAATTGCCACCTAAAGAAAAGGGGCTTGAAGGTTTATCTGTCATTTAATTAAGAAAACTCTTTACTACTCGCTATAACAGTCATATATATTAGCTTAACATGATAAAAAGCTTGTTGCAAAAACAGTAAAATTAATATATAATTAGTATATACACGATTTACATTAGTTAATACCTGTCAAGCAGGTTTTTATTAGGAGCTACCGTGATAGAAGTTTTTTTAAATAATGCAGCAAAAAAAATAGAAGGTGAATATCACCAAAGTAGGGAAGCTAACAGACCAGTTGTGCTAATTTTACACCACCACCCCCAATATGGTGGCAATATGAATAGTAAAATAATACATAATATATACGCATCTTTTATCGGCAACAGCTTTTCTGCATTGAAAATCAACTTCCGTGGTGTAGGAAAGTCCACCGGAACTTTCGATAAGGGTATAGGAGAATTAACTGATGCTGCAGTAGCTATTGATTGGCTCCAAGAGCATAATCCTAGTAACGTTCCAATTTGGATAGTTGGTTTTTCTTTCGGAGCATGGGTAGCTATGCAACTAACAATGCGTCGCCCTGAGGTAGTAGGTTTTGTTGCACTTTCTCCTCCAGCAACAAAGTACGACTTTTCTTTTTTCTCTCCCTGTCCGGTTCCTGGGCTTATAATACAAAGCAGTAATGATACAATCTCAGAAGAAAGCGATGTAACAGAACTAGCAAAAAGGTTGATGAACTCAGTCAAAAGTGACCATATGGAATACCATATTATAGACGATACTAATCATTTTTTAAGAGATAAAGAAGAGGAGGTAGTTCAAATCATAGATAACTATATAAAACTGCGCTTGAATAGTGCAGCTATTTCTTCTCAAAAGACCAAAAAAGAGGTGAAAATAAGAGAGTACGCTTAATCTTTACAAACAAGAAAAATAAGTGTAGTAATATAAACAAAAAGGTTTTGTTATGTTTAGGAAGTTGTTATTTCTTGTTTTAATTGCGTCCATGTTATCAGGATGCCCCCTAAACAAGTCACGCAAGTTAAAAAGTCCGTGTATAAAAGGCAATGAAAGTACTTCGTGCAGGCTATACCCTGTTAATGACCATTGGTTATGTAAGTATAAGATAGTAGCTCAATAGATTTTAGTTCTATGCTACATCCATTTACAATTTTACCAGTGATTTATCCTTTAACTGTAAAATACAGTCTGCCTTTTCTGCAAGGAGGTAATTGTGTGTTACTATAAGTATAGAGCTATTATTTTTCTTTACATATGAATATAATAGCAAAAACACATTCAAAGAATTTGTTGGATCTAAATTCCCCGTTGGTTCATCTGCAAGTAGAAGTCTTGGGGAATTTATAATGCTTCTTGCAATTGCAACTCTTTGCCTCTCTCCGCCAGAAATTTCAGATATCATACTACTTGCTTTGTCTTCCAGACCAAATTTTTCCAACATTGTCTGCGCATTTTTTATTGCCTCAGTTTTGCTTCTTCCCGCAATAAGTTGAGGAAGCATAACATTTTCCAATATCGATAACTCCTGTAACAAATAATGAAATTGATAAACAAAGCTCAGAAAACTTCTTCTTATATGAGTTTTATGTTTATTGCTGGCTTGTGTACAATTTACTCCATCTATTGTTACTATACCTGAAGTCGGCTTATCCAATAAACCTGCAATTTGCAATATAGTTGTTTTTCCTGATCCTGAACTGCCAATCAATGCAACTACTTGTCCTTTCGCGACCTTTAGATTTATATCTTTTATAACAGCAGGAGCTTCTTTGAAGCTCTTATCTACAGAAGTTAGCTCCAGCGCTACATCACCACCCATGTTGAAAAGGCCTAGGAGGCATAATTAAACTGAGAAGCTGTTACCACACCCACATTGAGACTTAGCAAGAGCATTTTTTATTTGAAACCCAGAACCACTTAGATCTTCAGTATAATCTATAACTGAGTTATTTAAAAATTTCGCCGAACAATTATCAACCACTAATACAGGATTTCCATTTTCGTCGTTAATTACTATATCTTTGCTTTTCCTGCTAAAGCTAGAATGGCCTCTATAATCCTCGCTTTCTTCATAATCGTCATCATCGTCGTCATCAAATTCATCATCGTAACCATCATCATCGTCGTCATCACTCAAAGATAGACTTTTATTTATTTGATCTATAAGAAAATTATACTTGAAGCCAGAACACCCACCACCTGAAACTGCAACCCGTAAAACAGAACTGTTGTCCTCTTCCTGCTCTACAAGGGAGTGAATTTTCTTTAGCGCATTGTCAGTCAAGTTAATATTGTAATCTGTTGACATAGTGACTACCGTTTATTATTGATAATTTATTATAGTAGAAATTTTACATGTCAAACAATAATTTTCTATTAAGTTATGCGTGTTTCCCAAGTAAAACAAGAGGAAGATATTTTAAAGAGCCAGAAGATGAAACCCGCAGCTGTTTTCAGCGTGATAGGGATCGCATCATTCACTCTAATGCGTTTAGAAAATTGGAATACAAAACACAAGTTTTTATCAATTATGAACACGACTACTATCGCACTCGGCTTACTCATAGCCTTGAAGTTGCACAAATTGCAAGATCTATTGCACGAAGGCTCGGTTTATATGAGGATATTACTGAATGCATAGCGCTTGCACACGACCTTGGTCATCCTCCGTTTGGTCACACAGGAGAGGATGCTCTAAAGAAATCAGTTCAAGATTTGAATCTTGATAGCGAGAAGTATAAATTTGACCATAACGTTCAGGCTATAAGGATTTTAACTTATCTTGAGCAAAAACATGCTGACTTTGATGGTATGAATCTAAGTTGGGAAGTTATTGAAGGCGTTGCAAAGCATAACGGTCCTTTGCTTGGTCGGAATGCAGTATCCCACACAAATAATCAACTATTGCTAGAATATAATGAAAAATATGATCTAAAACTTGAAGAATTCTCAAGCGTTGAAGCACAAGTTGCCTCAATTGCTGATGATATTGCTTACAGTGTCCATGATCTTGATGATGCACTCAGGGCAAATTTAGTAACTGTAGAAGATTTGCTCGATATTCCTTTAATCGGAGACACGTTCAAAGATGTAAAAAGCCAATATTCAAAACTATCTCAGAACAAACTTATACATGAATCACTGAGTAGAACTATAGGGGCTATGATAAGTGATGTTGTTTCTCAGACTAAAAAAAATATTGAAGATTACAAAATAGAAAATGTAGAGGGTGTAAGAAGTTTAAATAAGATGCTAGTTACATTTTCACCAAAAGTTGCAAACGCCACAAAAGAAATGAAAAAATTCAACATGGAAAAAATATACAGAAGCTATAAACTGAACAGAACGATGAACAAAGCAAAACGTATAGTACAGGAGCTCTTCCAGTGTTTTTATGAAAATCCAGGATTATTGCCCACAGAATGGAACAAGCTTTCTTATAAATTTCAGCGTTCAGTAGTAATATGCGACTACATCTCTGGTATGACAGACAGATTTGCCATACACGAGCATAGAAGAATTTTTGATACCTCATACGAAATGACTTCTTTCTAATGACCGACGATCATTTCATGTCAATTGCACTAAAGCTTGCTGAAAAAACCCTTGGAAGTGTTGCACCAAATCCTGCTGTTGGGTGTGTCATTGCAAAAGATGGTGTGGTAGTTGGTGAAGGCTATACAGGAATCGGTGGGCGTCCCCATGCAGAAATAGTTGCTTTGCAAAATGCTAAAGATTCGGCTCATGGCGCAACTATGTACGTTACTCTTGAGCCATGTTGCCATTTTGGAGTTACAGAACCTTGCACCGCGGAAATCACAAGAGCTGGAATAAAAAGGGTAGTAATTGCAGCAATCGACCCTGACACAAGAGTTTTAGGTGGAGGTATTAAAGTCCTAAAAGAAGCAGGAATTGAAGTGGAACAAGGAATTATGCAAGAGGAGGCAGAAAAATTGAATATCGGCTTCTTCACCACTCGGAAATTACACAGACCATTTACAGCTTGCAAAATTGCAACAACTCTTGATGGAAAAATCGCAACATTTACAGGTGATAGCAAATGGATAACAAGTGAAAACACAAGGAATTGGGTACATGAACTTAGAGAAAAATATGATGCAATTATGATTGGCAGTAATACCCTTATTAATGACGATCCACTTTTGACTTGCAGATTACCAAATCTTGAAGATAGGTTACCCACAAGACTAATTATTGATAGTCAGGAAAAATTGAAAAAAGAGCACAATATTGCAAAGACTGCAGACAAAGTAACAACTTGGGTGATTACAAATAAAGAAGTAGAGGGAAAAATAAAAAACATTGACTATCTAGTAGTCAATTCAAACAGTGCAGGCAAAGTCTGCCTAAAAGATATGGCATCAAAACTTGTTTCAGAGGCTGGCATAACAAGGTTATTAGTTGAAGGTGGAGGAACGCTAATCACAGAGCTACTGAAGCATAATTTAATCGACAGGCTGATAATCTGCCGCAGCGGTAAAATTCTAGGCAATGATGCTATTCCTTTTGTAGGAGATTTAGGAATTCAATCCATCAACAACTGCTACCGATTCAAAAAAGCAGAAGTAATAGACTTTGATGAGGATATAGTCGAGGTTTGGGATAGATTATAATAACTTTTATATGCTTGAATATAAAGAAAGAGGTAGAAAATCTACCTCTTGTACCATTTAAATTAGGCTTCTTGAGATATTGATTCTTTAAGCAATGCAGTAACTTCAGGATTTTGTAAAACAGTCTTAACTTTTTCTTTGAGATCGCTTGAATTCAGTTTCTCACTCAAATTATTAGTTAAATTTGTAATGCTTCCCTGAACTTCCCCCAATGAAGTCTTGTCAGCTTTTGCTCTCAGTGCAGATGCATCAGCTTTTTTAGCCAATCCAGTATCAACATACTTCTTGTCAGCTTTTGCTTTCAGCATAGTTTTTAGTGCTTCTTGAATAACTAAATCTTTAGTTTTTACTTCAATTTTGCTCTGAATTAGCTCCTCTACTTCTTTAGTCACTTTAGCATTTTCAGCTGATGTCCCAGCTTCACGTATTTCTTCATTCTTGTGCATTTGCTGATACGAAGAAATAGCTAGTATAGTGAAATATATGGCAGCAATAAACAGCGCTGCAATTCCAATAGGATTAACAATTGTGCTAATAAACGCTAAAGACTCAGGTACAGCAACTATATTAGTAGCAATTAATACCGTTGTTATTGCTGCCGCTAAAGACGCAAGTGCAACTGTACCTTCAATGCCCATTTTTGTTATGTGCGCCGTGTTTCCCCACTTCCATATGCTTGTATTCATAATAACCCTCCTTTAATGAGACCAATAATAAATTTAGCATATACACATATTAGCACACACAATCAAGTTATTTTTTTTAGGTATAATTTTGAGCTAAAAGTCTGCTTTCTAAGCTGTCACCAACTATCCGCAGCTGGCTGGATTTAGATTTTTTAGCCATAAAAATAGAACTAAAAAACTACTTGACAACCTCCGCCAGTTCCATTATCATAGAATTGGAACTATTCATTTAGCTTCAATCTGTGCAGATTAAACGACGAAAGTATCACGGTTGGCGTCTTATGTTTAACTTTTGCACTATGCGCACCTCATGTCTTTATTAATTTTACCTAGACTTCTAGGTTTTTCCCTATATAAGCTGAAACGCGCTTATAAGTCGTTCAAGACAGTATAGTGCGCCAATTTACAGGATTAGAGAGTGAGCAACTTCTACCACGGGATTTCTTTTGTCTTTTTTTCTGCTTGGTAAATTTCTTAAACATTAAGCTAAGGTTAGTTGCGGTTTAAAAGCAGCTAAATTGCAGCGTCTAAGGCTAAAAAGATGCCAATGTTTTT
>NZ_JBFTEN010000053.1:0-389 GCF_041154185.1 Wolbachia endosymbiont of Tettigetta isshikii
GTTACATCTTATCAAAATTTTATTGGCATTGACATCGGAAAATTTAAAAATGTCGTTGCAATTCACAAACAGGAGAATGATGTCGAATTTGATAACAATGCTTCTGGTTGGCAACAATTGTTTCAAGAGTTTTCAGATATTCTACCTAATTCTTTAGTGACTTTAAAAAATACAGGGAAATACGAGCTTGGTTTATTACATTTTCTTGTTGACAAGAATATTGCCGTGCATCGAGCTAATACTCGTAAAGTAAAAAGCTTTATCTTATCTCACGGAACTTTGGCAAAGTCTGACAGATCAGATGCAGGAGCTCTTGCTCAATATGGATTTGAACGCCATAGAACTATCTCTCTATTTGTACCTACCTCTACAGAACAATCAACTTTGGC
>NZ_JBFTEN010000030.1:0-12408 GCF_041154185.1 Wolbachia endosymbiont of Tettigetta isshikii
TATATAAGCTGAAACGCGCTTATAAGTCGTTCAAGACAGTATAGTACGCCAATTTGCAGGATTAGAGAGTGAGCAACTTCTACCACGGGATTTCTTTTGCTTTTTTCTCTGTCTGGTAAATTTCTTAAATATTTATAACTCAAGTAACACAGACAACCGTCATTTTGCTACGCGTTAGCGGCTGGGATACTGCAGCGGTATGACGTGCCTTTCCTTGGTCAGCTATATGAGAATGGTTAAATTAACTCTGGAATAGTGTGAATAATGACGTTTTCGTGCTCTGTTAGGTAAAACTCACTGTCTGCATCTGTTACCTGATATTCTTTATCAATTTCAGCGGAAGCATAAGAGCGGCATTTCGTTTCTTCATGGTAATTGCAATGCTTAAACATGCCATTTTGATCGAAATAGCCGAATTCATCAATTAATGTAGCCATTTTTCTACCTTTTCCTCTGTTTGTTACTTCAAACACGTCAGCTGAGCGGTAACCTGGAGAGTCTGGCTCAGCAGATCCTTTTGCAATAAAGAACGATGGTCTATGGTTAAGTAGCTCTCCAAAGCTCGGGTTGTAGTTTTTTCTTGCACAACTTAAGCTTATGAATTTATATTCATCCGAAACGTTTGAATATTGTGGATCGTATCTTTATACTCGAAAAATTCATTAACCAAGTACATTGCAAAAAGATTGACAACTTTTAAATAATGAAAATCTCTGGGAATAACTACCTCCTCTTTCGTAACATGATTACGCATGACCAATTGATCATTGAGCATGTAGTAAACTATTTTTGGTAAGGTAGCTACTATAGTCTTATCACTAAATGCTCTTATCAAAACAACATTTGCTTCATAGATATCATCCGATAGTTTTTCTCCTTTCTGTAAAGTAAAGTCCTGCTGTACACTGTTTGCTTTTTTTAAGTTTTCTATTGTGCTTTTCTGTACATCTTTAGTCTTCGTTAACTCATCTATGATATCCGCCTGTGTATCTCTGGTCTTCTTTAAGTCGTCTATTGTGTCCTTCTGTGCATCGCTAGCCTTTATTAAGCTTATTATGTCATCTATTGTTAGTATATCACACGTATTTTGTGTGTATTGATACTGATAATCGTCATATGATGGAAGATGATTTCCATCTTTGTCTGATATATAGATATCATCATCTTTTACTGTAAAATAAAGCCCGCCTGTTTCTTCTTTAATCTATTTTAATATTGAGTCATCTTCATCATATAAGTTAATAAATTTTAATTCTCCATGTGTTTATTCATGCCTAGAAATGGGTAATTTAATAATAAAATATGGACTATCTGCTACGTCTTTAATTAAAGTTTTTATCACTCCTTCTGACTTAAGTGCCCTAATAATATTACTCCTGTTTTCACCTATAATATCTTCTTGTTTTATGACAAAGTCCTCGTCATTTAATTTCAGAGGTAAATCTCCTTTATATAAAACTATTTTATCGCCCTCCTGCTTTAACTTTACATCATGAACATTCCCCAGCTCAGCCATACCAAGGTGCGAATGGATAGTATATCCATTGCTATTATTTTGTAATCTGTAATATGCAGTAGGAAGTTTAATCAGCTTCTTATAGAGCTGGTCCTTACTATCTATTCTAAATGTATATTTTCCCATCCAATTTCTACCCAAATTTACTTTGGTAGTTCTTGTTACCTTTGTCACCCTTAGACCCATGCTCACCATCTTTACCTGGTTCGCCATTATCACCTTTTGGCTCCCGTGACGTAATAACATCAATCTCAAGCTCAGGCAGAACTTCCCTTATGTTTGAATTTTCAAGAAGTGCTGATTCTAAAAGTTTATTAAAATATTGAAGATTGTTCGCACGAACTCCTGCTTGATCAGATAAATAGACTGAGAGTTCATTGCTATTATTTCTTTCGATAACCAATCTACGATCACTTAAATAATTAAAACATGTTCTAATACCCTCAAAAGGAGTAACTACAGCAATTTTATATTCACAATCTTCATCGAGTATTACCTTTAATTTAACCTCCTCGAGCGGGATATTTTCCTTGTAGTAGAGCTTTCTATCTGTCCAGCTATCACAAAAATCATCTTCGCAGAAATTATACTTTGCCTTCTCAATCCATATTGCAAAACTTTCTTCTTCATTTCGTTCACGAATGCAAGGTGCTTCAAAGTAAGGACCACAGAATTTTATTGTTTTTTCTTTACCATTTACGTTCTCAACAAGCTTTATCTTTTTATATATGGAACTGTCACCTACTTTATATTCACTACAGACGATGTCAAAAATGTACTTCTGCATATTTCCTCCGATTGGATTTTACTGTAAACAAATATTTTTAAACTAAAGGTTTAGTACATAATACTTAAAGAAAAGCTAATCAACCTTAACTCGAAGAAGTGGAGATAGACTTCTTGCGTAACTAAAGGAGAAGTTATGCAAGAGATCTAGTGAGTGGCTGGAGCTAGCTTGAATACATCTGACCAGTCTATAACTCAATGAACCTGAAAGAATCAACGTAGCTACCAAAATTGTTTCGATCTACGTCAGTTATCCAAGTTTGGCATTGAATACTTAATACTTCCTCTATCAACACCCTCCTGTAATGCTCATCTAGATAAGACATTATATCGTCAAGGAGAAGAAGCGGTGCCTTATTGTGGTGAATACACCTTGCTTTTACACTGGATAAGATGATAGAAAGTAGCAATAACTTTTGTTCTCCAGTAGAGCACAAATTTATTGGTATATCTCTTCCTTGGTAAAAACCCTGAAATTTATCATTGTTCACACAAAAGGCTACTCTACCAGTTAACGAGTCTTTTTCTCTATTTTCCTTTAGACGATTCTGAAAATATTCAGCAGTATCGCTTGAAGTTAGCTTGCTGCTTAGTTTTAGACTCGCTTTTGGAAAAACTCAGTGGACTGATTATCAATTGTATCTTGCAGTGTTGTTAAAACAGATAGCAGCATACGTAATATATTGACTGCATTAACAGCCATAACATTTTCAAAGCTAGAAAGCGAGTTCTCGTCCAAAATGCTTTCCCTCAGCAGTTTACTCCGCTCGTGTTTGGCTTTCCTATATTTCATGTAGAAGTAAGTATAATTTTCTTTAAACAATGAAACTATGCGGTCTAAAAATTTTAACCTATCACTTGGAGAACTAAGAGGAATGTAGTCCATTTGCGGAATTAGCCATATCACATTGGATATTCTATACAGCGACGAATAACCTGATTACATTTTCCCATCAATTTGTATTAGTTTCTTATTAAAGTTCTTTGCAATACTGATTGAATTGAAATCTACTCCATTAAAGAAACCGTAGTGCACTGTACAATTTTCATTACTGAATTTGTTTTGCATCTCACTAGCTTTTGCTTTTTTCATTCCATTGCTTTTAGCAAGCAACGAAATCGCTTCAAGTATATTAGTTTTACCTACACCATTCTTGCCAGTTACCACAACCGAATTGTCACTTGAGTCCAGTTCAAAACTTGAATGGTTACGAAAATTATGTAATTGCAACTTTTTTATGTAGCAATGGGTAGCCATTAGCCTAGATGTTTTTTTAATTTATATTCTCCTTACTTCCTCTAGAACCTCATCAACATGTCCACTAACTTTTACATTTTTCCAGATCTTTACTATTTTACCCTTTTTATCTATTAAAAAAGTAGTGCGTTCTATTCCCATATACTTTTTACCAAACATGCTCTTTTCTACCCAAACACCATATTTTTCTAGCATTTCAGCATTTTCATCAGAAACTAGATAAAATGGTAGAGAATATTTTGCTTTGAAGTTAGCGTGGCACTTAATACTATCTCTTGATACACCGATTATCACTGTATCAATGGAAGAAAAGTCATTTATTTTATCTCTAAAGCCTTTTGCCTCCATAGTGCAACCTGGAGTGTCATCTTTAGGATAAAAATAAAGAACTACATTTTTTTTATCAAAAAAATCACTCAATGATAAATTTTCACTTGAATCCGTTGGTAAGCTAAAATCAAGAGCATTATTTCCTACTGCTAATTCCATATCCCACTCCGTTAATAATACCTGTATGGTAATATATTATAGTCGGAGCCTCTAAGAACTCCAGTTAAAAATCAATTAAATCCTCACATGTTTGCTCTTCATAAAAGAAGTTTAACGTTATGGTAGTACCAAGTTTTGCTTCACTTTTAATATCGAAAGTTCCACCCATTAGCTCTACTAGTTTTTTGCTGAGTGGCAACCCGATGCCCGTACCTTCGTTTCTATATCCTGAGTCTGCTTGGCCAAAGACAGACATGACTCTATATATGTCTTGCTGCATTATTCCTATTCCATTGTCATAGAACTCAATAGTCAATAAGTTTTTTTCTATATTCTCTTTAATCACCATTCTTATTAGGCCATCTTTGGGGGTAAATTTGATTGAATTTGATAATAAGTTTATTATAACTTGTTTCATCCTCTTGGGATCTGCAATAACTAATAATTGTTTATTGGGTATCTCCTTTTTTAAACTAATTCCGGTTTCTTTTAATTTGGGTGATAGCATATTCAAACATGAATCTATTATTTTATTCAGGTTAAACTTCACTTTTTCTACTGTTAAACTGCTTGCTTCAGCTTTTGAAAAATCGAGCACATCGTTAATTAAAGCAAGTAAATGTGTCCCTGCATTATATATATCGTCTGCATACTCCTTGTATTGAGAATGATCCATCGAACCTAAAGTTTCATTTTTGATCAACTCTGCAAATCCAATAATAGCATTAAGTGGCGTACGCAGCTCATGTGTAACGCTTGCAAAAAATTTTAGCTTGTTTGCATTTTCTTGCTCTAACGCCTCTTTCATCTGTTGTAATTCGATATTGGTTTTATGTTGCTTAGCTAGCACTTGGGTATTGGAAAAGTGCAAATAAAGCATTATTAGTATTAAAATTACTAATAATAAGCCCACGAACGTTAAAAATAGGCTATATACCATAACGTAAGAGTTATTGTGGTTTTGAATGATCTTTAAAAAAAATGATGGCTTAATGTCACCTTCATGAAATATAGGAAAAATAGAAACTAGTTTATTTCCTGTAGTATAAAATATTTCTTGGTTGTTTAGTAGCCTATCGATTTCATCGTCTGTAAGTAACTGTTCATAATCATGATCTTGGGTGTTAAAGTGACTGAACATTATTCTACTATTTTGATCATATAGTATTAAGCTCAAGTTCTTCACTTCGCTAACTGATTGTAATAATTCAGCACGTAGCCTTATCAGTTGGTTTATGTAATCAAAGTTCTTGTATTTAATGTGGTGCTTTTCTATTAGTAAGTAGTGATACTTTTTTATTATGCTATTTTCTAATATACTTTTTAAGCCTATACTTGAGTCACAGTAAGAAGAGAGAAAGTTATCCCTTAGTGAATAATTACAATATATCACACTAAATAAAATCACAAAAATTGATGAGAATAATGCGATAACTTTTTCGTATCTATTTTTCTTTAGTGCAGGAAGTGCTAATTTACTTAGTTTATACATACCCTTCTGATTGTGAAATAACGACTTTTATGTTATTAATTAAATTTAGCATACCATACTTTTATGACAATTTCTCCTATCTTGCCAGTTTACTCTCCTATTAATATAAATTTTTCTTACGGCAAAGGTGTTTATCTGTATGATGTTAATGGCAAGCGTTACATAGATTTTCACTCTGGAATAGCCGTTAGCAGCTTAGGTCATGCCAATCCGCAATTAATTAGCGCTCTTAAATTAGAAAGGTTATGGCATGTATCAAACACCTATAATATACCTGCTGCTAACAACTTTGCAGAAAAGCTAAAAGACAACAGCTTTGCTGATACTGTATTTTTCACAAATTCTGGATCAGAAGCAGTAGAGTCTGGGCTTAAGATTGCTAGGGCCTATCAAAACGGAAAAGGCAGTAAAAATCGCCATAGAATTTTAACATTTCATGGTGCATTTCATGGAAGAACATTTTTAACTTGTGCTACAAATGATAGACAGAAATTTTCTGAACTATTGAATCCTTATATTGATTGGTGTGATAACGTCGAGCCCAATATTGAAAGCGTAAGAAAAGCAATCTCTAATAGTATAGGCGTTATATTGATAGAACCAATACAGGGACAAGGTGGTATTAAAGTAATGGATGCATTCTTCATGAAGGAGCTGAGGAAGCTGTGTGATGAAAACGATATATTGCTATTTTTTGATTGTGTACAATGCGGTGCTGGCAGAACAGGGAAATTATTTGCATATGAACATATAGGAATAGAGCCTGACATATGCGCTCTCGCAAAAGGAATAGGGGGAGGGTTCCCGCTAGGGGCTTGTCTTGCAACTAAAAAGGCTGCTAAGTACATGAAAGTTGGCATGCACGGTTCCACTTTTGGTGGCAATCCACTTGCAACTTCGGTAGGCAATGCTGTGGTTGATGAGTTACTCAGCTCCGGCTTTTTGCAGAATGTTGAAATTAGAGGCAAGTATTTAAAGAATAAATTAGAAGGTCTGGCAAGTAAATTTCCAATGATAGAAGATGTAAGAGGAAAGGGGCTAATGCTTGGGATAAAAGTAAAAATGGATAGCCAAAAGTTTGCAGAAGAGCTAAGTTATCGTGGTTTACTTACTGTGGGAGTAACATCAGATAATGTTTTAAGAATTTTGCCTCCACTCATCATCACTGAAAAGGAAATCGACGAAGGCATTGAGATTCTGACTCAATATTTATCTGATACCAATTCCCACTACACAGAAAGCTGGTAACAACATCTTAGGCTAACCAAAGTGTACTAGGCAAAACTCTATTTAAAATGCACTTTTACTGCCACAACCTCCATGAACCACGCAGTTAAAGTGATATATCAGTGATTTTATGTCGACAACCTCCTACTATTCCATACTCAACATGAACTGAATTCACTTTAGAGTTGGGAGCTTTAGGCTTTCTCGATTGTTCCACTTTTGTATCAAAGTCATAGCCAGAATCATAACCTGACTCGTATTTCTGCCTTATTCTTTCTACATTAGCACCGAAAGTTTTTCTAGTATTATCATGTAGTTCTTCTTTTCGATCTGTTGTTGTATTAGCTTCTAATTTACGTTTATTTATTTTTTCTTCCCACTGATTTTTTCTATCTTTTACTAGCCCGTGATAAGTGCCAGAATTAGCTTTTATAGATTTTGCTTTCCCTTCTGATCTTTTTGCAGCAAGATCCACTGTAGTGTATATAGGTTCTTGCTTTGATGAATCAATCGATTTTTTTTGTGTTTTACACTCTTCTACACTAACGTAGAGTGGGTTCTCACGCTCTCTAACATCAGAGATTTCTGCATATATAGGTTCTTGATGTGTTGCACACTTTTCTATACTGGAATAACAACTATCAAGTGAATTGTCATCCCTTCTAAAATGATCCATTTCTTCGTAAATGTGTTCATCACCTTGCTCCTGTGCCACTTGTTTTGCAGCAAGGCCTACTGTAGAATATATGTGTGGTAAATCAATTGGTTTTCTCTGTGCTCTAAGCTCTTTTATGCTAGAGTAGCCACTACTTAGTGAATCATCATCTCCAAAACCATCTACTTTTTCATAAGTGTGCATGTCGTTGTATACAGGTTGTGTTTCAGTGTTCTTGGCAGGTATTTCTTCATAAATAGGCTCTGATTGCAAGGAGTGTCCTACGTTTCCCTTTATCGATAGAGTATACTTCCCTTCAATATCCATGTTGTCTGTACTGTAATACTTGGAGCCTTTCACCAATAAAAATTGTACTATAGTGTGAGAGCTTATTTCCTCTGGCAAATTTTTTGATGGATCCACTGATAAACCTTTTGAGGTAGCTAGCCTTTCCACAGCGTGCGTTATAGCATTTTTGTTGTTTTTATCTAACGAGTTGACATCAGCTCCCGAGTTGACAAGTAATTCTACTATATCAGAATTGAGATTTTCTATAGCAAACACAAGTGCATCGTTTAAGTGTTGATTGTCCTCCCTACTGTGGGAAGGTTCCTTTTTTCTACCAAACGAGAAGAGTTTACCCAATGCATTAAAGAAACCTAGAGTAAACTCTACAACTCTCTTGTTGTTGTATTTAGTAACTTGAACTAATAAGTTGCTTTTGATACCCATTTATTATACCTCACTGTTCGTGGACTCTAGAAATATGTTATCTTACAGTGATTGACTTTTTCTTAAATTCGATGGCGTTTTAGTAGGTTATATAGCCAGATTAGGTCTTATACTCAAAACAAACGAGGTCCAGGCAACTAAAATAGGGCACAAACTTTCATGAAATTGTTAAGTGTGTCTGTGGAGTTTTATAAATTTTAGTCTTGCTTCCACCTTACGTATAGGTATTTCTTCGCTTATGTTTTTTGAGTTTACGGCCATGTTCAACAGCTTTAAGTAAAATGTTGCAGCATTTTTGAAATCTGAAAGCTTATCTAGAATAACAGCTAGATTATAGACATAGAAAATATTGTTTTGATCAAGAGAAACCGCAGCTATCATGCACTCCTTAGCTTTTGCATAGCACTCCTTTTTTATATAGATCAGACCTAGATTTGCCAATAAAGGAGCACAATTTTTGTGTATATTATACAACTTCAACATTTCACTTAACGCCAGATCAGGATTGTATTGTGAAATTATCGTCAGAAAATTCTCTAATATATAAGAGTTACTAGGGTATTCTTTTAATAGTCTTGTGTAGATCTCTATAGCCTTTTCGTATTCTTTGTTGGCAAAATAAATGTTTCCCAGCCCGATCAGAGCATTTTTATGATAAGGAAATTTTACAATGACTTGGTTAAGGAAAGAAATGGCTGCCTCATTATCTCCAGATTCAAAAGAATCTTTTGCTTTTTTTTAAATGGAGTGTATACCAAAGTATTTGCCAGAATTCTATGCAACTTTGATATTAAACTTATCACTTTTTTTTTCAATAACGTCAAAGTCTTTATATTTTTCATCAGCTTTTATGTATTTAGCAACGTTATCAAAGACTTTTCGTATCTCCAAATCCTCATTAGCATAAGCAGTGGGAAAATTTAGTAAAACTATAGAATAAATTAATATGCAGATAAATACAGCTCTCGGCGTTGTAGCGTTGGAGCCACGCATTGATATCATTCCTGCACGTAACCAGCAAATCTTACTTTCCTGAGTTATGTACAACATAGTATAAATTTATAAATACTGACTCAGCTATCTCATATAATAATAAAGATAGTATTAATTAGAGGCGAACATATATATTTACTCCATTTTGCAGCATGTACGCAATTAAACTTAACACGAGAGTATAAGCAGCATTCTACTAGCTAATTTTGCATTGCCCTATTGCAATTGAATCAATTGGCGTATAAGCTTTATTTAAAGCTTATGAAAAAAAATGGAAGCTTGTTATTCGTTCGACGATATACTACTCTTGCCAGCACATTCTAATATATTGCCTTGTGATGCAGATACGAAAGCTTATTTAACAAATAGCATAGAACTCAATATCCCTCTCATATCTTCTGCAATGGATACTGTTACTGAATCAGACTTTGCAATAGCTATTGCCCAACGTGGTGGGATAGGTTGCATACATAAAAACTTATCAATAGATGAGCAAGTTTCGGAAGTCAGAAGGGTAAAAAAATATGAAAGTTGGATCGTGTATAATCCAATCACGATTTCTCCAGATAAAACTGTTGCGGAAGCGATTTCATTAATGAAAGAGCACAATTATTCTGGCATTCCTGTGGTTGATCAATTTAAGTTAGTGGGAATTTTAACTAACCGGGATGTGAGGTTTATTGAAGACAAGAACATGGGTATAAAAGTTTCTGAAGTGATGACAAAAAACAAGCTAATTACAGTGCGGGAGCAGAAAGTGAATAGTGCCTCAGCAATGAAATTGCTGCATAAAAATAGAATAGAGAAGCTTTTGGTCGTAGATGAAAATTCTTGTTGTATAGGCCTAATTACGGTTAAAGACATTGAAAAATACAATAGATACCCCAATTCATGTAAAGACAGTAAAGGGCGACTCAGAGTTGCTGCTGCAGTTGGCACTGGCAAAAAGGATGGCATAGAAAGATGTGAAGCTTTAATTGGAGAAGAAATTGATGTGATTGTCGTGGATACCGCTCACGGTCATTCCGAAAATGTTATCAGCACCATTAGAGAAATAAAAGCGATGTACCCAAACACGCAGCTAGTAGGTGGCAACATTGCCACAAAAGAGGCTGCTGAAGCATTGATTGACGCGGGCGTTGATGCAGTGAAGGTTGGCATAGGGCCTGGATCAATCTGCACAACTAGGATAGTTACAGGTGTTGGTGTACCACAATTTTCCGCAATTCAAAATGTTGCAGAAGTTTGCAAAGCAAGAAAAGTAAGGTTGATTGCCGATGGTGGGATAAAATACTCAGGAGATGTTGCAAAAGCTATCGCAGCCGGCGCTGATTCTGTGATGATTGGTTCACTTTTTGCAGGCACTGACGAAAGTCCAGGCGAGATCATCATGTACAAGGGCAGAGCATACAAAGGCTATCGAGGAATGGGATCTATCAGCGCAATGAAACGAGGTTCAGCGAGTCGTTATTTTCAAGATAAAGACTCAAAACTAAAATTAGTTCCACAAGGAGTAGAAGGAAGAGTTCCATTTAAAGGTCCAGCTTCAGGGGTGATCCACCAATTAATTGGCGGGTTGCAGGCTGCAATGGGGTATACTGGTAATAGTAGTATAGAAGAGATGAAGAAAAACTGCAAATTCGTTACTGTTACTGCATCGGGGCTCAGAGAGAGCCATGCTCATGATATAATTATTACGCAAGAAGCTCCAAACTACGCTTATCAAGCATCCAACTTACCAGTTGATCCAGAGTAGATTCTTTTTCAATGTCATCCAAGTAGCTGACACTGGCATCTAGGATACTACTTTACTAATAAATATTTAGGAAATTTACTAAATGGAGAAAAAGGCAAAAAAAGCCCTGGTCAATACCTGTTCAAAAACATTGGCATCTTTTTAGTCTTAAACGCTGCAATTTAGCTGCTTTTAAAACGCAACTAACCTTAGCTTAATGTTTAAGAAATTTACCAAGCAGAAAAAAAGACAAAAGAAATCCCGCGGTAGAAGTTGCTTACTCTCTAATCCTGCAAATTGGCGTACTATACTGTCTTGAACGACTTATAAGCGCATTTCAGCTTGTATAGGGAAAAACCTAGAAGTTTAGGTGAAATTAATAAAGACATGAGGTGCACATAGTGCAAAAAATTAAACATAAGACGCCAAACGTGATACTTTCGTCGTTTAACCTGCACAGATTGAAACTAAATGAATAGCTCCAATACTACAATAAGGGTAACGGCAAAGGTTGTCAAGCAGTTTTTTCGTTTCTATGGCTAGTGCATGCACTGCCTTAACTTAGACCCAAGCATCCTAACGCGCAGATATTTTGACCCCACCGGTACATAAATTGGCGTGGCTTTTCCCAGTATAAAGCAATGCAAGTCCAATATTGTCTACGCTAGAGCGCAGTTCGCCTATTTCTTCATTGTTCTCATTTATTACTTTAGTACTGATATTTGGAAGCGCACTGTTTCCCTCAACAAGGTAAAGCTTTCTTCTGAACGTTTCTTGCCTGCTCATTCGATTTACAACTTCCTGGCCTATATAACACCCCTTATTGAAGCTTATTCCGTTGACCTTATCAATTAAATATTGCAGCGGAAACGACGAATTCTGCACCATATCTCTTGCTCCATCTGGAACGAGGTTTTGAATCCTCACTTTTTCGTACTGAGTAAAATCTCCGTCTGATTGCTTTATTTCGCCCTTATATATGATCCTCATTCCCAAAGATTTGTGCCTTGGATCTTGAAAAATAATTTGTGACTCATTACATTCTGTTGACTTAGTATTAAACAAAATCCCAACCTTATACAATGAACTAACGTCTTTAATCTTCACTCTCAGGTAAGTTTTAAGCAAATCTAGTTTCTCAATTATTTGCTGCAAGTACACATTTTCGCATTCCAAAAGGATGTACTTACCATATCTAATCAGAAAAAAATCGTATAAGTACTTTCCCTGAGGGCTAAGCAGCAAAGAGTAAATAGCTTTTTGACTATCTAGCTTATTAATATCATTTGTTATAATACCCTGCAGGAGATCCCTTGTGTCTGGCCCGTATAAAACTATTACACCACGGCTTTGCAATGGTATATAACTCATACAATTTCTGTCAACAAACCTAAATTTTACTATATAGTAGTAGCTACACTTCGTCTTCTTATCAACTATGTTTTTTAAAAATTTTTTATTTGTGTGATTTTGCAACTTTACCCAGTCATATGGGCAATAAAAACCAGTTTGTTATAGAAAATAG
>NZ_JBFTEN010000054.1:0-377 GCF_041154185.1 Wolbachia endosymbiont of Tettigetta isshikii
TATAAAACAAAATTTCCAATATACGCTAGCATGATAGAAAGTCATTTCAGAAAGGGTATGGAAAGAAAAGAGTTACTTGAACAAGGCAATACAATTTTCCATTTTCTTTTTTATTAACAACTTTCCTGAGTTTACCACATGACTGTACTGAAAAAATATTTAGTTACCTGAGTGACGAAGACTTGAGAATTTTAACGGATGCTTGTAAACCTCAGTAATCTAATACTAATATTAATGATGTAGTGATTACCTCAAATATATCTCAAGTACAGTACGTTTAAGGGGGCTGATATAGCTCGCGCAATCATTTTTGGTAGTAAATGTTCAGTAATTTCTGGTGACTATTTGTAAAGTTAATCAAACGCAATTTGGACAGT
>NZ_JBFTEN010000055.1:0-368 GCF_041154185.1 Wolbachia endosymbiont of Tettigetta isshikii
TTATAGCATTACCCATGGTAATCCAAATAAGATTTTTTCTCATAATTAAGTTATAGTAAATTGGAACAACTTTTCACATCTAACAAAAGTTCTGACTTTAGATTTAGGTGTAAAGCATTGAAATTAGTAAGTGGAATGATTATGTAATAAATGTATTAGTAAAAGGAGGTACAACATTAGTGCGCCAAGGGAAGCGTTTAGAGTACAGTTGGTGAAAAACCAACCTAGGCAAAGTCTAGCCAACAGCTTAGAACAGACCATTATCCTGTGTAAGGTAATGAGCATAGTAAAGCTATGGAATGGATAATACAGGTGCAACAAAAGTGAAGGTATTGAGTTCTGAAATTACCAATATTATAGAGGTTGAC
>NZ_JBFTEN010000056.1:0-363 GCF_041154185.1 Wolbachia endosymbiont of Tettigetta isshikii
AAATTTCAAGATAGTCTCAATAATTTCCTGATAACCTTTTTGAGCACCCAAGTGCAGTGGTGTGATGTCACATTTAATTTTAGAATTCTGTAGAGCTTGCGAGGTTCGGTCTAAGGAAACACAATTTTTGTTGTTTTTCTAGAAATTGAATGTTCGCTAGACACTTGGTAAAACATATTAATAATATTATTAATTGACTGAACACTTGGTAATGTTTTACAAATTTATAAATGTCAGAATATATAAATTTGTAAAACATTACCAAGTGTTCAGTCAATTAATAATATTTGTTGTTTTTGTCAACGTTTCGACAAATTAATTGTCTTCATCAGGACAATTGTAGAGGAGTAGCGCCCACAACAC
>NZ_JBFTEN010000005.1:0-47387 GCF_041154185.1 Wolbachia endosymbiont of Tettigetta isshikii
ACTTGGCGCGTTTTATTTTAAGCTTGTTGAAAGTGGTAAGAAGAAGATGGTGGCTGCAACAGTTCTAATGCGTAAAATTATAGTAATTGCTAATACAAGGTTTAAAGAAGCAATTAATTTAAATACCTAAAAACTTACACAGCAGTAACTGCAATGAATATGTGAATAAGTACTTTAAGTCTGTGTGAACGTACTTATTCACATATTCATTGGCTTAAGTAAAAATTGCTGCAGTAGCTGTTTGATATAAAATCTATTTTCTATAACAAACGGGTTTTTATTGCCCATATGAGTGGGTAAAGTTGCAAAATCACACAAATAAAAAATTTTTAAAAAACATAGTTGATATGAAGTTGCAGTCAGTAATAAAGGCAAGTTTATCTATAATGGGAAAGAATATGACTCCCCTTCTGCAGCTGGCACAGGAATTACTGGTAAAAGTTGCAACGGTTGGGATTTTTTTAAAGTATGCCTTAACCCTGAAGAAGGACTAAGAACTCTGAGCTATCACCGTGCAGAATTTCTGTCGGCTCAAAATAGTAACGTTTAAACCATGCATTAAAGCGTTTAAAGAGGTCTTAGTTTACTTGCCCCATCATTTTCTTTATTATCAGAAATTGCTTTAAATAATATGGAGGAGCACATTGTCAGCAATTGCTATTATTGATTTTGGTTCACAGTTTACTCAGCTTATCGCAAGACGAATAAGGGAAATGAGCGTTTATTGTGAGATATTCCCAAGCAACATCAGTTTTGAAACAATATCGAAGTTCAATGGGTTTATTTTCTCTGGAGGACCACAATCCGTAAATGACAGTTGTTCTGAGGCAAGTGAAGTAGTGCATGAAATTATAAAACTTAATGAGGCAACAAGCGTTCCTATACTTGGAATATGCTACGGGCAGCAACTCATTTGTCATTATTTTGGGGCAAAAGTAAAAAAGGAATTCAAACAAGAATTTGGTAGAACTAAGATCAAAATACTAAAAGAATCTCCCATTATAAATGATACGTGGGAAGTGAATTCCGAAGTGGATGTGCTGATGAATCACGCAGACAGTGTTGAAACTATACCGCAGGGATTTACTGTTATTGCATCGGGTGTGATAAATCAAACAATCGCAATAATTGCCAATGAGCAGCGGAAGATTTACTGTACTCAATTTCATCCTGAAGTTAAGCCTACAGCAAATGGCAGCAAATTGCTCTCTAACTTCTTGGATATTGCAAATTGTGAAAGAGACTGGACAATGAAGTCACTCATTGAAAAGCAGAAGAAAAAAATCAAAAATTTAGTAGGGAAGAGAAAGGTAATTGCCGCAGTAAGTGGCGGTGTTGATTCAAGTGTTGCAGCAACTCTCACATATAGAGCTATAGGAAAACAATTAAACTGTATTTTTATCGACACTGGGTTGTTACGCAAAAACCAAACCATTGCTATGTTGAAAGAGATTCCGATAAACTACGTTGACAGATCAAACTTATTTTTGAGTAGGTTAAAGGTAATAACTGATCCAGAAGAAAAGCGAAAGATTATCGGCAATACTTTCATTGAAGTGTTTGAAGAAGAGGCGAAAAAAATAGGTGATGTGGATTTTTTAATGCAAGGCACCATCTACTCCGATGTAGTTGAATCAGGGCACGCTTCAGGGAATGCTAGTACAATTAAATCTCATCATAATGTTGGCGGGTTGCCAGAAAAAATGAATCTGAAGCTAGTAGAACCTTTACGCTACCTCTTTAAAGATGAAGTAAGGCTGCTTGGAAAAGAAATTGGTCTTTTAGATGAGATAATATTTCAACATCCGTTTCCTGGACCTGGACTTGCAGTGAGGATCATAGGTGAAGTAGATGAAGAAAGGGTGCGAATATTGCAAGAGGTAGATGAAATATATATCAATACAATGAAAAATTACGATCTGTATAATAAGATATGGCAGGCTTTTGTTGTATTGTTGCCAGTAAAAACTGTGGGGGTTATGGGGGATAATCGCACATATGGATATGTTTGTGCTTTGAGAGCTGTAACATCGTCTGATGGTATGACGGCTGATGCATTTCCATTTGAGAATAAGAGTCAACACTCGTTAGTATTTTGGGATTTTCTGCAGAACGTTAGCAGCATAATCGTTAATAACGTTTCCAGAGTAAATAGAGTTGTATATGACTTGACTTCCAAACCACCAGCAACTATTGAGTGGGAATAATCATGAGCCAATGCTCTGACACTGGTTTTCTAAGTCACAAGAGCTATAAAAACTACTGACAAATTCTTTCAACACCCTTATCATAGTACAGAAGCTATTATTTAACTTCCCAATCTGTGCAGTGGATTGTACGGTCCAGTTGCCTACTAGCTTTATCATTACAAAATTAATACCTCTAACCTTATAATTTTATTAGTTAATAGGTTTAGAAGTAAAAATATGACTAATATAATAAAACAAAATTACTTAGAAAACTTTCCCAACAATGAAGGAAGAGTTAACTCAAAAGGTATTGTTGCTCCACCTGTACCACCAAGAGCACCAGAAACTAAGTTATCATCGCAGAATGGGGCAACAAAACCTAAACTTGCTTCAAATCCTAATGAAGGTAAGCAATTCAAGTATGAGGTAAAACTTCCTGGTGTTATTCATACTACAGCAAGAAAAAATAACGTGGAGGTGGGCTCAGTGAATTAAATCTAAAGAAAGAAGCTAATTTTGCTGTTTCAGAGCCTAATGCTGTGAAGAAAAAGAAAGTTACTTTTGCGAATCCGGAGATTTCGGATAATGTTACTAAAAGTCAGCCTACTTTGACTGAATACATGATACAAAAGGAAAGAGAAGCAAAAGAGTCAAACCCTTTTAAGACAATGAGAGAAACTATGCCAGTGTACGAAAATGTTAATGCATTTGATGACACGTTTGAGCAGAATAACCATTAGAAAAGTTCTGATCTGCATCAAGCACAGCAGCAAGATAACCACAAGGTTGAGTCTAGCAAAAAAACTTATAATCCACTTAATTGGAACTCAATCTATCAGGGTAAAAAGCGTTTTAGCCCAGAAAGATTAAACGTTCACCCATTATTACGCAACAAAGCTGACATGCATGGCAGTGTAACTGCTGGTACTAAACCTTATTTAGCTATAGAAAGGTGTATGGTTACACACGATGGCAGTGAGCTTGAAACAAAGATTGAGAGAAAGCATGGATTTCAATCGGATCCAAGTATTAAGCATATAAAGGTTAATACTTCAGTTTGTTCTATCACTAAAGGTAACGACAAAAAAGGCGTTAGACCTGATGCTTCATATAAACAGGATCCTTCATCAGGAGTTTCTGAAGTGAAGGTGGATTATGTAAGGAATAGAGTAAAGGGATTAATTGATCAATTTGAACAAAGTGGCCGTAGCTGCTAAGTGTTTTCCCTGCCTTTGTACCCCGAAGGCAGGGCTGTTCTTAAAATAGCATGTTCCTTACTTGCTTCACAGCATTACTGGCCTTTGATTTTTCGTCTGTGAAAGCAGCATTAAGAGAGACTTTGAGTCTTTCCCATTCTTCTTGGCCATTCGTGCGAGCTAGAATTAAAGATTTATATTCATTTTTAATTTTTTCTAATGCCTTCTGATGAGAAAAATCTAGTTCCTCATACACATCAATATCTATTGATTGTAGTATTACCAAAAATGAAAACAGATTTGGAGCAGGTAATTCTTCTTTTGTTTAATTTAAAAGATATAGTTCTATTTTTTTTTCACACAATATTTTATTGTTTCTAACCATAGTGAAAGACTTTCTGCATAGAATATAAAACTATCTATAATTGAGCTTTTTGATTTTTTTGGTAGTTTGATATTTTGAAACAACGCTTTTGTGAATTTCTCTATCGGTTGCTTTGGTAAATATAAGGAGAGATCAGTAAAAGACTTTAAGTCAAATTTGATCCAAGTACTGTGCTAATAGCTTTATATACATTACCCTTATCTCTACTGACAGAAATAATAAAGACGAGCCCCTCTATATCAAGCATGTACTTTATAGATTCCAAAAAATCGACAGTAAATTTAGGAAGGCATATATCAAGGTTATCCACAATTATGTAGATGTTTTTGTCTTCTCTAATTCTATTAACTACTTTTACTAATTGAGTTTTAAAGTCCTTAATGTTTTCTTCTTTTCTCTGAAGAATGTTTAATTCCCTTAGCACAGCGCCAATGTCCTTTTTATCGGCCTCCTTTGTGGCTTCGAGCAATACAGAAAGCATAGCAAGTGGGGATTTACTAATTAATTTTCCCAGTGTGTTTAAAGAAAATAGCTCCTGATTTATGTTCTTGAACTGTTGTATAACGCCTCTTTTTACTTCATATGATGCAAATAAATCCTCAAATAAGAAATTTAAAAAAGATGGTAGTGGCTGATCCAATGCGTTGATATCCCATGCGCTATAATAAGCTGCAATTTCGTTTTGTTGCTTTAACTCTTTTACCCAATCTTTTAGAAAAAATGTCTTGCCCCATCCGCTATATCCTTCTAAAGATACCATTGTAAAAGACTGATCAATTGCTTTAACCATAGTGCTGAACTTGCCTGAAAATTGCTTATAGTTCAGGAGGTCATTTTTCTAAGCTACCGCTTTAGGTGTTGACACTGCTTCTTTTTTTTTCTGAAGGTTATCAGTGATATAAGTTTTTTTAAGCACATGCCTTATTTTATATTCAATTCGTATTCTTGTCTTGAGGTTAGAGCTGCTTTTAGCGTTCCTTCATCTAGGTAGTCGATTTCTCCACCAATCGGTATGCCGCAAGCAAGGCGTGATATTTTCACATCGAAGTTTTTTAGCAATTCAATTATATACTGCACGGTAACATGACCCTCTAATGTTGGATTAATTGCGATAATGATCTCTTCAATTTTATACTCTGCAACTCTTTTAGGGATAGTACCAAGGTTAAGTTCTTTTGGACCTACACCGTTTATTGCAGACAACTTACCATCCAAAACATGGTACATACCTGAATATATACTACCTTTCTCAAACGCCCATAAATCACCTAATTCTTCTACTACGCACAGTAATTTGGTGTCACGTTTTGGATCAGTACAAATAGAACACGGTGATTTAGTATCTAGATTTCCACAGACCTTACACTATATTATAAGATCTGCCAGCTCTTTGATTAAAGATGCAAGTGGTAGCATAACTTTTCTTTGTTTTGGAGTAAATATATAACTAACCTGCGTGATGATGATAGCCCTAAACTTGGCAATTTAGAAAAAACATGAACTAAATTTTATTTTAATGTTCATTCAATAAATTCAAAATAGGCCATCAAAATACTAACATCAAACCCTTTATATAGGAAGTAGTAAATTTCTCTTACCTCACTTTAGGTTAGCTATGAGGATTTAAGATAATATTTACTAAATTTTAACTTTTTAGATCTATATTTTAATAAATATAGAGTAATAATTAATATAGATGATCTATTTAAAAGTGGCAATTATAATGAAAATCTCAATTCTTTGATACAAATTATAAAGCTGAAAGACACAAAACAAATTGATGAACAATATGATAAAACGGTAAGAGATTTATCTCAAGCTCTGAGGGGCTTTACAAGCAAGGCAGAAGATGTAGCTAAGTTTGTTATATGTACTGACTTGAATAATTATGTAGAACCGGTGGATAAAAATCCATTAGGCCTTTTTGGAGTATTAAAGAGAATATGACTAGGGAAAGATGCTCCGGTTAGGAATGACAACATAAGAAATTTTGCTCAAGATAAATTGCAGAGTTTCACTATAAAAAAGCAGCAGAATATACAAATATTTTGAGGAAAATTAACCGCGTAAAAGAAGGACTCGATATCGCCTTGAAAGAACGACGCGGTATCATCTTGAAAGAAATTTTAGATTTGAGGCGGAGTGAAAAAGAGGAACGTAAACCGCATGAAGTAAACTTCGAGAGCGCAACAACATCAAAGCAAAGGAAAGAAGAGCAGCCAAAAAAAGAATCTGCTAGTAATCGCAGGAAGAAAATAAAACTACCAGCGCCTCCACCACCTCTGACTGCTCCGAATGAGCTTAAACCTGAGCCTCAGAAAAAGGTTGCTACTACTGAGAAGCAGAAGGTGTGCTTTAAATCAAAACCAGAGACTATATCTTTTGATGGTTCGTGATATGGAAGTTTATCAGATGAAGAATCTGGTAAAAAAATATCTAATTACCAAGAAGAAGAATCAATTTGCGCAACAGTTCCTAAGGAACATATAGGAGCGAAAAGAGCAAATAAACAGCAGCAACAATCTAAACCTCCAAAGCCTAAAAGTGCTGATCGACAAGTGAGTACGAAACCAAGGATAGTAGGAATGACTCTCAAAAAATCAGCTGAAAGTAAATCTACAGTATCACTAAAATCTGAGAGTCAAGGCCGTAAACAATCAGCACAAAAAGCTGCTGATCGAGCAGCACCAGAAGTAAAAGTGGTTGCTGTGAAAAAAGAAGTAAATAGCAAGAAGGACGGCAGAGTAAAGTCAGTGATAGGAAAAATTGAGCAAAATCAAGCTGCTGAGAGCAAAGCCACTCCTGCTGCACAAGCAGATATCGGTGTGGAGAAAGATCCATCAAAAGCTGCCTTCCAATCTCACTCGTTTCCAGCAGGAAATGAAAGATCTGAAATGAACCCTATAACAGCAAAGTCCGACTCTAAGCCTTTAGTTAGTAAAAAGCCTCTTCTCATGCATGTCAATGTAAAGGAAGTGGCTGCACGATTTGAAAGTCATGGAAAGAAATAGCTGTAACTTATTGGATAAACCCTATAACATCTTTTATTTGTTTTATGTTGTGGTTTGCAATCTCTGCTGCTTTTTCTGTACCTTTCTTTAATATTTCATGTAAATAGGACTGGTTCTTTAAGAGGTCTCTAATCTTCTCACGTATAGGTGATACAACGCTGATGATTAAATCAGCCAACTCTTTTTTTAAGTGCTTCATATTGTGTTTGTTCATCTCTTTGCATACTCTGTCTACATCAAAACCACTCAACGCTGAATAAATGTTTATCAAGTTACTTACCTCCGGGCGGCACTTTAAAGTAGCAAAGTCAAAGCCTAGCATTGAGTCTGTTTTTGCTTTTCCTATTTTTTTAACGATTAAATCGTCTGTGTCGTCAAGGCTAATGCGCGAGTATTCTGAGGGATCAGATTTACTCATTTTACTTGTGCCATCCCTTAAGCTCATTATTCTTGATGCATGGTCCAAAACTAGGATTTCAGGCACAACGAAATGATCTAGTTTGTAGTGATTATTGAAAGCGAGTGCAACATCGCGTGTGAGCTCCAAATGCTGCTTTTGATCATCACCAACAGGAACGTATTTAGCTTGATATAGCAGTATATCTGCAGCCATAAGTACTGGGTAGCTATATAACCCTAAAGAGGCTTTTTGTTTATCGCTACCGGCTTTATCTTTAAATTGAGTCATGCGACTGAGCCAACCAACTGGTGTGTAGCACCCAAGTAGCCAACCGAGTTCTGCATGACCGCTGACTGTGGACTGACTAAAAATAATGGACTTTTCTGGATCTATTCCGCACGCAATGTAAGCTGCTGCTATTTTAAGAATATTACTTTTTAATTCACTGGCAGGAAGTTTATTAGTTGTGATTGCATGCAAGTCAACAATACAGAAAAGAGATTTATATTTATCCTGTAAGTCTACCCACTGCTTGATTGCGCCAAGATAGTTACCTAAGTGCAGTGTGCCACTTGGTTGAATGCCTGAAAAGACAATATTACGCATTATTTTGCTTCGCTAATCGTTTCCGCAATCAGTAGATTTCTTGGAAATGATAACCATTGCAGGACGAAGCAACCTACTTTTAATAGTATAACCGGTTTGTAAGACTTCCACGATAGTACCAGTTTCTTTTTCATTATCTTCTCTTTCCACAACGGCTTGGTGTAAATTACTATCAAAAGACTCTCCCATTGGGTCTATTTCTTCTATTCCGTGTTTTTTCAGATCATTCATAATTTTTTGATGAGCTACTTTGATTCCTTCATGAACAGGATCGCCATCTTTTAAATTTTCCATCACTCTTTTTAAATTGTTGCATGAGTCGATCATATCACGTGCAAATTGTGTAACTGCATAGTTACTTGCATCACTGATTTGCTTTTGCATTATACGTTTGACGTTTTCATTATCTGCAACAGCACGACGTAAATGATCTTCAAGTTGAGTTGCACGCTCCTTCAACGCGTTGAGATTTTCGTTAAAATCATCAGTGTGTTTGCTACTATCTTGTTGGTCTTCGCTTTTTTGCTTATTTACCATATCGGTAAACTTCTTCTTTCTTTCCTTTCTACTATCTGACATATCATTAACCTTAAGAACCTAATAAATATATAGCAACTAATCTGAAAATATCAAGAATTAGCTAAACTTGTCTTTTTATGCTTGCATTCAAAAAGTCAATCAAAGCAGTTTTATAAGGAGAATTAGAAAAAACACTAATATCATTTAACGCCATGTTAACATAGTGCCTTGCATTTTTCATAGAAAGCTCGATAGCATTGTGGTGACTAATATAGTGCATCGCCTGATCAAAATTGCCCTCAGCCGAAGAAAAACATTTTTCCCAAAACCTTTGTTCTGCTAGGCTGCCTTTTTCGTATGCTATAATAGCAGGTAAAGTTACCTTGCCTTCAAAAAAGTCTTTTCCCACTTTCTTTCCAGAAGTGCTTTGATCAGCAGTATAATCGAGCATGTCATCAATGATTTGGAATGCCATGCCAAAATTAAAACCAAAATTCTTTAGCCTTTCTGTTTCATCACTGGTAGCACCAGATATTACAGATGCAGCTTCACAGCACGCAGAAAATAAAGATGCTGTTTTTTCTCCAATGATATTGAAATAATTTTTCCGAGTAGTGTGAGGGTTAAAGCATGTCGTCATCTGTTTTATTTCACCTTTCACAAGCAAATGTGACGCTTTAGATAAAATAGAGAGAACATTTAAATTTTCACATTCTATAAGCCATCTAAATGCTAGAGTCAATAATAGGTCACCAACTAAAATGCTCGATCTATTTCCCCAGATTTTATTTGCTGTTTTAACTCCATGGCGTGCTTCACTTTCATCGAGCACGTCATCGTGAAGTAAAGTAGCATTGTGTATAATTTCTACCGATGCAGCAACTCTAACTCTGTCCTCCCCAGGGTAGTTCAGCATTTTGCATAAGATGAAGACGAATTTAGGCCTTATTTTTTTTCCACCTGACCCAACAAGATGAGATATAATATCAGCAGCAAGTTTGATGTTTTCATCATCAACGTTTCTGAAGATAAAATCTTTCATAGCTGATAAATCAGAAGATATAATATCATCTAATTTACCGTTATTTATTAAACCAGTGTTCAACATTTAAAGAGACTTATGCCTCTTGTTCTTTCACTTTCTGTGTTGCTACTTTCTTTTCCTCTGTTTTTTTGCTTCCATTTTCTTCTTTTTTTGTTTCTAGAGTGATCATACCTTTTTCGATGAACCATAGCACTCTCTTGGTTGGTTGCGCACCCACATTTAACCAATGTTTTAATCTGTCAACTTTTACCACAACACGATTTTTGTTGTCTTTTGGTAGCATTGGGTCATATTGCCCTATTCTTTGAATAAAGCGCCCATCTCTTGGTGCCAGAGAATTAGCTACAACTATCCTGTAAAAAGGGCGTTTCTTTTTACCAAATCTTGCCAACCTTATTTTAACTGCCATGTTAACCTTTATTCATACGTTATTTACAATTTTATACAATAAGCAGTTTAAGTCAAATGAATTTTCTTACAATAGACTGCTTGCATAACCTAAATTAAGCAGAAAAAGGCAATTTACTGTCTGCCACTACCTGCAGAACTCATCCGCTAACACGTAGCGGGATGATGGTTTTGAATCTTCAGGGTGTCATCCAAGTCGCCCTTTTCTTGTCATCCAAACCACTATGATGTCATCCCAGTACTTGATACTGGGATCCAAGATACTACTTTAGTAATAAATATTTGAGAAATTTACTAAGCGAAAAAAAGGCAAAAGAAACCGCGTTGGTGGCTAATTATTTATATTAACTTTATAAATTGGCGTTTTTTATTGTCTTAAACGCTTTAACAAGCGCATTTTAGCTTATATTAGGTAAAAACCTTGAAAGTTTGTAAAGACGTGAGGTGCACATAGTGCGAAAAATTAAACATAAGACGCCAAGTACATTGAGTTTTTTGTCGTTTAATCTGCGCAGACTGAAGATAAATAATAGCCTCAGTATTATTATAAGGATAACGACGAAGGTTGTCAAGTAGTTTTTTATTTCTATTAGATGATATACGCTGCTAAAAGTTTGTTATATGGTATACAAAAAGTATAACGACAACTTAAAACTTAGCAAAGGAAAAGCTTTGTGCTAATGGAGCATTTTAAGTATAACGTGGATAGTTTACAGCACTTAAATGAATCACATTGTCAATGCGTATAATAGATTTGAAATTCCTATAGTTAGGGGAGAAGGGGTATACCTTTTTGATAAAGATGGCAAAAAATATCTAGACTTTGCTGCTGGTATTTCTACAACCTCTTTAGGACATTGTCACTCATATATTGCAGATAAGCTGAAGGAGCAATCGGATTTATTATGGCACTGCTCTAATATTTTTACTATTCCCGAGCAAGAAAGGCTCGCTGAGCGTTTAACAGCACTTACTTTTGCGGATAAAATTTTTTTCTGTTCAAGCGGACTTGAAGCAACAGAGGCTGCAATTAAATTTATTCGCCGTTATTTTTATTCAAAAGGGCAAGAAAAACGCAACCGCATTATTACAATCGAAGGGGGGTTTCATGGCCGCAGTATTGCTGCAATTTCTGCTGGAGGAAATGAAAAATCACGCGAAGGTTTTGCTCCACTCCTTTCTGGTTTTGATAAAGTGCCAAGAAACAACATCAAAGCGCTAGAGGAGAAAATCAGTGATGAAACAGCTGCTGTGTTTTTAGAGCCCATACAAAGTGAGGGTGGAGTGTATACACTGGATGTAGAATACCTTCACAAAGTAAGGGAAATAACGAAAGCTCAGGAGATGATCTTATGCTTTGATGAAGTGCAATGCGGGTATGGGCGTATTGGTTCTTTATTTCATTATCAAAATATAGGAATCGAACCTGACATTTTAACTTGCGCGAAGGCTATGGGTAACGGGTTTCCCTTAGCTGCATGTTTAGTAAGAAATTATATAGCAGAAGCGATTACTCCAGGAACTCACGGATCAACTTATGGCGGTAATCCGCTTGCCATGACTGTTGGTAACGCAGTGCTCGATATAGTGCTGAAAGAAGGCTTTTTCGATCATGTTAGAAGGGTTAGTAAATATCTAAAAGAAAAATTATTACTGTTAGCTGAAGAATTTCCAAGAATAATCTCAGAAATTCGTGGGAAGGGTTTGTTAATAGGAATAGAGCTTAAAGCTCCTTTGGCTGACAAAATTGTTAGCCGATCCCTTGACAAAGGTTTAATAATGACTAAAGTTTTGAATAATAGAGTAGTGAGAATAACACCTCCACTTATTGTTCATGATAAACATGTGGATGCAGCGTGTGATACACTTTATAATTCATTTTTGAGATTAAAGGTATATAAATATTTTAGAAAAATATAAAGTCCAGCTATACAAAATTTCAAACTTGCGAATGCTTCTTATAGCATGTAAAATTAACTCTGTTTTTTGTCACAGTAACATCATACTTTAATGGATTGGTTATTGGTTTCAGTATTATCGGTAATTTTTGTTTTATTGATTTTATCGTTTTTATTTTCAGGGGCAGAAATAGGTCTAACTTCAATCAGCCGATCTAGCATTAATAAGCTAAAGCTAGAGAGTAACAAAAGGGCCAAGGTAATAGATCACTTGTTAAGTAAAAAAGAATTAACAATAGGAACGATGCTCCTCGGCAATACGATTATTAACATTACTTGTTCCGCTTTATTTACAGCGATATTTATAAATTTCTTTGGAAGTGAAGGCGTATTTCTATCAACGATTGTAATGACATTTTGTATTTTGCTGTTTTGCGAGGTGTTACCAAAAACTTATGCCATGCAAAATCCTGAGAAATTTACATTATTTTCCACTTATTTTGTACTGTTTTTTGTCAAGATTTTTTCTCCATTGACATTAGGCATTCAGTTCATTGTCAATCTTATTCTAAAGTTATGTGGGCTTCATAAGAACAGGGAAGTAATATCTGCAGCGGATGCAATGCGTAATATGATTACTCTTCATCGCAGTGAAGGAACCATGTTACAACAGGATTTGGATATGCTAAACAGCATACTTGATTTAGCTGAGACAGAGATATCGGAAATTATGACCCATAGGAGAAACCTATTTTCTCTTGATATAGATCGAAATAAAGAAGAATTGATAAGAGAAATTTTGACCAGCAGTCACAGTAGAGTGCCTTTATGGCAAAAAGAACCAGATAACATTGTCGGAGTAGTTCACGTAAAGAATCTAATAAACGCTTTGCGTAAAAAGGATAATAAAATAGAGGAGGTTGACATTGCCCAAATTATGTCAAAACCTTGTTTCTTACCAGAAAGTACACCACTTAGCGTTCAATTACATAACTTCCGTCAGAACAGAAAACATCTTGCGTTTGTTGTTAATGAATATGGAGCACTGCAGGGAATTGTAACTCTTGAAGATATATTGGAAGAAATAGTTGGAGAAATTTCCGATGAGCATGATTTAATCACGGAGAATTTTATAAAGAAAATATCTGACAATGTGTATCATATCGAGGGAAAATCAACTATTAGGGATATTAACAGACAATTACACTGGAACCTTCCTGATGAAGAAGCTACAACCCTAGCAGGTATGATTGTGAATGAGATAGAGCGCATTCCTGACGAAGGCGAAGAATTTTTCATATATGGTTTTCATTTCAAGATTTTGAAAAAAGATAAAAATATTATTACTATTATTGAAGTACAAGTAAAAACTGATCATACTATGACAGCGATTAATTAGTTAGGTTTTATGGAAGACACAGTAAAAATAACAGCCGACGAGTTAAAAGGTTATATAGAAAGAATCGAGAAACTCGAGCAAGAAAAGAAGGATGTGCAAGATCACATTCGTGATGTATATGCAAAAGCTGCAGATAAAGGTTGGGATACGAAAGTGATGAAACAGATTGTCAGGCTAAGAAAGATGGATGATGATGACAGAGAAGAACAAGAAATATTACTTGATACTTATAAACGCGCATTGGGAATGAGTTGCGAAGAAGAGTCAAGTGAATAGCAGAATTGTAATTGGGATAAGTGGAGCATCTGGTTCTATTTATGGTGTGCGTATTTTAGAAGTGTTAAAAGATGCTGACTATGAAACTCACTTAGTAATAAGTTGCGCTGGAAAAACCACTCTGGCCCATGAAGTTGCAGAAAGACTTGAAGACATCACATCACTTGCAGGTTTTTACTATTCTGAAGAAAAAATAGGAGCAAAAATAGCGAGCGGTTCGTTTGAAACTTTAGGGATGATTATTGCTCCATGTTCTATGAAGACAATGTCTGAAATTGCGTCAGGCGTTACCTCTAACCTATTAACAAGAGCTGCAGATGTAACACTAAAAGAAAGAAGGAAATTAGTTCTTATGGTGCGAGAGTCGCCACTGCATCTTGGTCATTTACGAAATATGTTAAAATTGACGGAGATGGGGGCAATTATTTCTCCGCCAATGCCAGCTTTTTATATTAAACCGAAATCTTTGGAAGACATTATAAATCATTCTATTGGCAAAGTATTAAGTTTATTTGATATCAAATTATCTGGCTTCAGAGAATGGCAAGGAGTATAGCAAGTGGCAATTATCATTGACGGCAAGGAAATAGCAAGTGACCTGTGCAAGAAGTTATCACAAAAAATCGATGCTTTAAAGAAGAAGCACAATATTTTTCCTTGTCTTAAAGTAATTCTTGTGGGTAGTAACCCAGCAAGTCAAGTCTATGTTCGTAATAAACAAAAAAAAGCAGAATCAATAGGCATAAGTTCTGATACTATTGTTTTGCCTGATAATATTTCAGAAGGTGGATTAATTGCAAAAATTAATGAGTTAAATGCAGATACGTCTGTGCATGGTATTTTAGTACAATTGCCTTTACCAAGCCATATTAAAGCGAGCAGAGTAATTAACACAGTAAGCGTTGAAAAAGATGTGGATGGCTTCCATGATGAAAACGTTGGCCGATTAGTTAAAGGTGAAAAAAATTGCCTTATACCTTGTACTCCTAAAGGTTCTTTGCATTTAATTAAATTAGTTGAAAGTAATCTTTCAGGTAAAAATGCAGTCGTGATTGGCAGATCAAACATCGTGGGTAAACCGATGTTTCACCTGTTGTTACAAGAAAACTGCACTGTTACCATTTTGCATTCACAAAGTAGGGATTTAACTGAATATTGCTCCAAGGCAGATATAGTAGTTGCAGGGGTTGGAAAGCCAAATTTTATCCAAAAAGACTGGATAAAGAAAGGGGCAATAGTGATTGACGTTGGGATAAATAGTGTGAATGTAGGAGGGCAAACAAAGCTTGTAGGTGATGTTAACTTCGATGGAGTAAAAGAAAAAGTCAAAGCTATTACGCCAGTGCCTGGGGGCGTTGGTCCAATGACCATTGCGTTTTTGATGATAAACACTCTTATTGCTGCTTGTTTGCAGAAGAAAGTTGATGTTTCTGATTTCATGTGCTAAGGTCTATAGTTGCAGTAAAGTAGAATGAAAGGTACGAAAATGGCGTGGCTGAAAGGATGGTTAATGACAATTTTTCTTTTGCTATACTCAACCACAGCTTTCTGTGGTGGTTGTAATTTTAATTTACCATACCGCGGGCTCAGTTGTAATTTAGATCTATCGTACAGAAGTTTAAGTAATATAAGAAAATTGTTGAGTAACAGTGATAAATTTGTTGCGCTTACATTTGATGATGGACCATCTAACAATAGAGTAAACGATATTATTAATGTTTTAGAAAGCTATAAAGCAAAAGCGACGTTTTTTCTTCTTGGTGAACGTATAAATAGAAAAACGTCCGAGATAGTAAAGAGAATCTATAATGCAGGTCATGAGCTAGGCAATCACTCTTGGTCGCATAGAAAGTTGACATCGCTTTCAAGTGAAGAACGATTGCAAGAGCTGGAGAAGACAAGTACGGCAATTAAAAATGCAACAGAGCAAGATGTAAAATGATTTTGCCCACGATATGGATGTCATGATGATAATTTGATCGAAAACACTAATCGATTGAATATGTATTCGATATTATGGACAGTTGACTCTCTAGATTGGCAAGGTGATAAACCAGAGATCTTAGTTGAAAGAGTTATAAGTAACGTGTACAATGGAGCAATCATACTGTTCCATGACCACGATAACAAATCAAATACAGTTGAAGCTTTACCTCAGATTATTAAGATACTAAAAAAGTCGGGTTATGAGCCTGTTACCTTAAGTGAGTGGGAGGAAAGGGTTTGTAGTGTGGTTAAAACTGAAAGTATATCAAGAGGAGAAGAAACGCATAATTTAGATTTACCAAAATACATTTACAGCTAGATCAGTATACGAATGTTGAAATATCTAACTCCGACACAGTACCATCTGCTTATACCAATCTCTACTACACAGAAAGTGGACAGATGCTGTTTTGCCAGTAAACAATGGTATCATCCAAGTGCCTCCTTTTTTTGTCATCCCAGTACTTGATACTGGGATCCAGGATGCTACTTTAGTAATAAATATTTAAAAAATTTACCAAGTAAAAAAAGGCAAAGAAATCCCGAGTGGCGAGTTTTGACTCTATAATACTGTAAATTGACGCTATAATAATTTACTGACGCTTAGTACAAGCGCGATTTGGCTGAGTGTAGAAAAAACGAAAAAGACATGCAGCCGCTATAATTTGATACAATCCGCCAAAAAATACCCTGAATTTTTTACTGAATTTTGTCATTGAGCCTGCAGATCAAAAACAAGTTTTGAGTCAAAAATACTCTTTGTACTGTGATAATGAAGTTGGCAGGATTTGTCAAGTAGTTTTTTTGTTTCTGCTGTGTAGCTTTTCACTGTTGTCTGTCCGCTTTTTGTGTAGTGGAATTGGTATAAGGCCTTAGACATGCCAATTTTAATCTTTGTGTTATAAAATTGTTAATCATTATATACTATAATTAGTATAATAGTTCTTTTTCAAAGAATTTTTATGACTTGTTACCCAATTTTACAACCATACAATGCCTATTACCACAATATAGGTGAACCTCATTTCTCAGATTGTAAACCATTATACATATCTGATATATTCGATAATAGGCCTTACTTTAATAAGGACTGCTTAACCACGCAAAAATTTTGCCTTGGAGATTATCGCATTCCTAATTTACACACGTCTCTCAAACATCATCATACTCCATTTCAAGGTGATTATAACCCATATTTCAAGCATTATTGCAATCCATGTCACAGTAATCATTATGATGTAGCATGGTGCCATGCTCACGACTCTGGTAACACAGTGGTGCTGAATATACCGCCGTATTGGACTGGAAGTGAAAGTGGGAAAACAGGAACTAGGATAATAGAAGTTGCAGGAACTGAAGCACTACAAGATCATGTAGGAACAGTTACTACTACAGAACTATTATAAATTTTTGTGGGTAATTGTAGCGAAGGTGATGAAAGACGTGAAAAGTGCGTAGAGAGTCAAAAATGAGCGGTATCATATTAAGATCACAAATAGCGTTGACTTAATATGATAAATAAAGTATAAGACAAAAAGAAGGGATGTGCACTATGTACCTCTGTCTATTGGCTTATAACTTTGACAGCCCATTTGATGTATGGTCTTTCTTGCTTTCCCTACTAATACTATTAATTTGAGATAAAGTTTTAATTATATAGGAGATTTCTATGTCAGAAAATGATGAAAATTTAACCACAGAAGAAGAAACTTCTTCAGAGACTACGGTAGAAGAAACCAGCGAAGCGAAAACTTCTTTAGGCGCTGTGGTAGATAATAGCAGTGGAAAACAGCTTCCTGAAAAAATTGCTACAGTAAATACAGAAAAACCACATGTGAAATTTACAGTAGATGAAGGAAATTTGCCTGTAAAGGCTATAGTAAACTGTGGAAGTAAAATAAAACCTTCAGATGAGTATCCACATTTCAACCATTACAATAACTTATGCTTTAAGCATTGTCATGATCCATACTACAATAGTCATCATACTTCATGTTATCATGCCTATGATTCTGGCAATACAGTGTTAATACCTTATAGTTGGAAAGGTGGACTACCTATGGTGAAAGTTGGAGGGCATACAGAATTTTTTGATTTAAATAAGCCCATGCTAATATCTGATCTAGGTTGCAATATTTGCGATTGTTATTAATTACAAAAAAGCTGTTTAATTTTGAGAAGCTGTGTGGATGAAAATAGAGGGGAGCATTTTAAGCATGCCGGTTTTATATTTTGTAAGTTGCATTTAACTCCTGTGCCGTTGTCTGAAAAACACGGCATTGGTAAGTTCTTTTCTCTCGGTAATTTCTGTATAAGCTGACACAAGATAAGTCTTCAACTAACCTCATTTATTTACTATACTGCTATAGTTTTATAGCTTTTTGATTGATGAACATTTTTAAGCGGGTCTCCTCGCTAATCCTTAGCAAATTAAATGAGTTGAAGCAAAGGGGTATCATAAATACGAGTGTGGAAAATTTTATCGTAGAACCTCCAAGTAATAGAGCACATGGAGATATTTATACAAATGTTGCCATGGTGCTTGCAAAGCATGGAAGTAAGAATCCTGTTGAGATTGCAGGGATATTGGCAAGAGAATTTGAACTGTTTGATGAGATTGAGAAAGTGGAAGTTGTGGGCCATGGTTTTATCAATATGCACTTGAAAATAGAAGTATGGCATGGGATTCTCAAACAAATAAATGAGCTAAAAACAGAATTCGGTACTCTAAATATTGGAAATAATCAGGCCATCAATGTTGAATTTGTATCTGCAAATCCAACTGGTCCACTGCATATTGGTCATGCAAGAGGGGCGGTATTTGGTGACATTTTAGCAAATTTACTGAAAAAAGTTGGTTATAAAGTCACCAAGGAATACTACATTAATGATGCTGGAGCGCAGGTAGATACGCTAGTTCGATCAGTATATTTGCGATATAGGGAAGCTCTGGGAGAGAAGATCAGTATCGAAAAAGGTTTGTATCCTGGTGAATATTTAAAACCAATAGGGGAGGGGCTAGCCAAAAAATATGGCTCAAAGCTTTTAAATAGTCAAGATAATCAGGTAATTAGAGAGTATACTTTGAGTTCTATTTTAGAACTTATAAAAGAAGACATGGGCTTGCTTGGAGTAAGTCACGATGTTTTTACTTCAGAATATGAACTACAAAAAAGTGGCAAAATCGAAGAGAGCATAAAGATGTTGTCTGACAAGGGTTTAGTGTATGAAGGATACTTAGAAAAACCAAAAGGCAAAGAAAGCGAAAATTGGACTTCCAGAAAAGAAATGTTATTTCGCTCTACAAAGTTTGGCGATGATGTTGATCGTGCACTAAAAAAAGAGGATGGCAGTTGGACTTACTTTGCTTCGGATATTGCTTACCATTTCGATAAGATATCACGTGGCTTTAACAATATGATCGTAGAGCTCGGTAGTGATCATGGTGGTTATGTCAAAAGGCTCAAAGCAGTTGTCTCTACGCTGAGCGATAATAAGGTGAAAATAGAGGTAAAACTGCATAACATTGTGAATTTTTTCGAGGATGGAAAACCTGTTAGGATGTCCAAAAGATCAGGAAATTTCCTCACAGCAAGGGATGTAGTGGAGGAAGTTGGCAGGGATATCACTCGTTTTATAATGCTAACACGCAAGAATGATATGGTCTTAAACTTTGATTTTGCTAAAGTTAAAGAGCAGTCAAAAGATAATCCTATTTTTTACGTGCAATATGCGCACGCCCGTGCTCATTCATTGATGCGTAATGCTTCAAAAGAACTCCCAAATGCAGATCTTTCACTTTTAAAGACAGATGGAGAGCTGTTCCTCATAAAAACCTTGGCAAAGTGGCTAGATGTGGTGGAAATAGCGGCAAGGCTTTACGAGCCACACAGAATCACTTTCTACTTACTTGAAGTTGCAGAAGCGTTCCACGCTCTATGGGGATATGGCAAAAACGATTTAAACATGCGGTTTATACTGGAAGACAACTTAGACCTCACCGCTGCAAGAATATTTCTCGTCCAAGCCTTAGCACACATCATCGCTTCTGGGCTTTCTATCTTCAATATAGAACCTTTGGAAGAGATGAAATAAGCAAAAAATATAAAGATAAGAGAAACTCTAAACCCACCCAGGCATTAAGCTGCAGCCCTATAATGTCTGCTGTTGATAATTATTTCACCTATTGTAACTGCCGCTAAAATAAAGCAGTAATATACATGTGTTAATAAAGAAATAGGCGATACAGAAGCAATGCTACCTGCTAGTAGTAGCTGAGAACCATAAGGCAAGATGCCTTTTGTGGCACAAGCAAAAACATCTAATAAGTATGCACTGCGGTGTGGTGCAATATCATGTTTTTTTGCGAGCCTTTTTGCAATGCCACCACTTAGTAAAATAGCAATGGTATTATTGGCAACCAGGACGGTGAACATAGATGCTATTCCTGCTATCACAAATTCAGTTTTAGTCTTTGTAATATTACTTTTATCAATGAGTTTATGTAATGCTTTTTGACCTTGTTTGTACATTATATGGCTTAGTCCACCAATAAATAGAGCAAAGATCACTATTTCGTTTACTTTCTTAAAACCATTATATATGTCATGAGGAAGTTGAATGAAAGCATAGTCAAAAAAGACTGTTCCTAGCATACCAGCAATAATTATGTTTACAATTATTGTTACTAAAGCAGAAACTTCAAGCATGCCCATGATTATTAGAGAAATGTAAGGGATAACTTTTATTATCGATAAATAATCTAAGTTTGACATAGTAACAATTTTTGTACTATCAGCAGTTACTGCGAGACAGACAAGCGTTATAATGCTGGCAACAAGTGCTACTTTAGAGTTCACTTTAAGTTTATCCTTTATTGCAGCCCCTTGTGAAGAAACAGAGGCAATAGTGGTGTCGGATATCATTGAGAGGTTATCACCAAATACGGCACCCCCAACCACAGTTGCAGTTCCTATTTCAAGACCAAAAGCTCCACTTTTTGCTAGGTTAACGGCGATTGGTACCATTAGCGCAACAACTCCCATGGACGTACCGATTGCAGTTGAAATAAAAGCAGAAGCCAAGAATATTCCAGGCAAAAGTAACCTTGTTGGAAGGAAATTGAGAATTAGATTAGCGACAGTGTCTGCGCTACCAATTGATTGAGTAACAGAAGAAAATGCTCCAGAAAATAGAAAAATTAAGCACATAGTAAGGGTGTTTTTGTCGCCCATGCCATCGATGAAAGTATCGATGTTGTGCTGAATTTTATTTGTACCGCGTGAAACAGCAAAAAATAGTGCTGGTAGTAAGCAAATTACCGGTGAAACCTGATGAAGTGGATTATCAGTTCCGATAAAAGAAAAATAAGTGCCGCTTCCAAGATATAGGATTAAAAAAATAAACACAGGAACAAAAGCTGTCATTTCACCATATTTAAAAACTTAGGATAACTAATTAAGTTGCTTTGATCAAGCACTAATCCATGGTTCCACTAATTCTACAGAAAGTTAACAGCGAAGTTTTAAACTTTGTGTTTAATCTACTTAACTAAATAGCACGTGCAGTCTATTGCTTGACAATATAGGATTGCCAGGTTCCAGCGTCACTCATTTAAGTGACATTCCGAAAAGTGATTTTACAAGGCATGTTTTGTGCTATACATTTTTATGTTATGTAAATAGCTATTCAAATAAAATAATGGAAAATATAAAAACCATACCAGTAGAAGATAATAACGTTAGGCTGGATAGGTACATAAGAAGAATTTTCCCTAATTTAAAACAATCTGTAATTGAGAAATCTTTAAGAAGAGAGTTGATCAAAGTTGATGGCTGCAAAGCAAAGTCAAGCGATAGAGTGAGCTCTGGGCAAACTATAACGATAAAACACTTATATTATATCAAAAATACCAATTCCGAACGCAAATATAACGAAGAGTTAGTGAATCTACTGAAAGACAACATACTGTATGAAGATGAATATATACTAGCTATAAACAAACCTGCAGGAGTAATCGTTCAAGGTGGTGTAAAGGTAAAAATCAGCATTAGTGATTTGCTTGATCAAATCAGAGAGGGAGAGACATTTAAGATTGTTCATAGACTGGATAGGGATACAAGCGGAGCGATAATATTTGCACGCAATGCCAATGTTGCCAAATATCTTATGGAAGAATTTAAAGCGCGTAGAGTAAAAAAAACTTATTTAGCATTAACTTCCGGCATACCGAGCAAGAATAGAGGAATAATAGACTATCCATTGAAAAAAAAATATATTTCAGGTCAAGAAAAAGTGGTTATTGATGAAAATTCATCTCAGAGTTCCACTACACGTTTTTCGATCATAGCAAGGCTAGAGCACAATGTCGCTTATTTAAAATTGCAACCAATTACCGGCAGAACTCATCAATTAAGGGCGCATTTAGTTCATATAAACTGTCCTATCCTTGGTGATGGTAAATATGGTGGTAGAAAGGCTTTTATCGACGGTATAGCAAATAAAATCCATCTCCATTCGTATTCTTTATCTTTAAAACTGCCAAATGGCAAAAAAATCACTATCACTGCTCTTCCCCCTGAGCACTTTAAAAATTCTCTCGAGGCATTACACCCTCCATTTGAGTGGTAAACGTTACCTAAAAAAAGGCAAAAAAGCCCAGTGGTGGCTAGTTGTTTACTTTTGTGTCGAAATGTTGGCGTTTCTTTATCCTAAACACTTAATAAGTGCGACTTAGCTGCTCTTTAATGCAACTAACCTTAGCCATAGACGTTTAAGAAATTCACTAAGCAGAAAAAAAGGCAAAAGAAACCCTGAGTAGCTAGTTATTCACTATCTATCTTATAACATTGGCGTTTTTTATGTCTTAAACGATTTATAAGCGCGTTTGAGCTTGTATAGGTAAAAAACCAAAAGTTTTAAAAGACATGCAGTGCACATAGTGCGAAAAATTAAACATGAGATGCCAAATATGCTAGGTTTTTTTTGTCATTTAATCTGCACATATTGAAGATAAATAATAGCTTCAACCTTATAATAATGGAACTGGCGAAGGTTGTCAGGTAGTTTTTTGTTTCTGTTGGATAGCTTTTCTTGACTGTTGTATGTCCGCTTTCTGTGTAGTGGAAATTGGTATAAGATCATAATAATTGACTTTACTCTCAAAATTTGTTAAAATCTAGTTAACTTGATATTCATAGGTATAACATGTTAGGCACCACAGAAAAGGACACTTACCTTACCAAACTCAAAGCTGGTGGAAGGTTTTATATTTACGCTTTTGGTATACATCTGGCGGCTACATTTACCATTGTCTGTTTAGGGTTAATAATAGGATCTTCTCTACTGACCTTTCCACTTGCTATGCTCATCTCCAATCCCATAGTTTGGATTTTAATTGGAGTAGCTCTTGCAGTGAAATACAAATTGGCTATTGAACCTTTGTTTTACTGGGTCAAAGGTTATGTTAGTGGAAAAGGAGCAGATCAAGATAAAGATAGTGGCGTTGGTAGCGAACTCGGTTCAGAGGAAAGTAGTCGTAGAAGCTCTAATAATTCTTTGGATAGTGGTTTGGGTGATGAATTTCATAAAAAGTTACAAACTCTTGTGCATCAGACAAATGGAGGAAATTATACTTACTGGCTACAACAGCATGATATTGCTCATATTGCAAGAGTTAAATATGGGTATTCAGAGGATTCTGCAGACGGTGTATTCTTCTGTATTCCTGGTAATCTTGAATCCTTGAATGAAAGGTTGAGAGAATATAAAAATAAAGCAGAACGAGAGAATTCGAAAATGATATTTACTTCAGTTATTAATTTGGATGGTAATCATTGGGTAACGCTAGTTGTTGCATACAACTCGGATAATGAACAATTTAGAGCTTATTATTGTGATTCTTTTAGTGCTGATTTACCAAGTCCTGGTAGTAAATGTAGTAGCATAAAGCTTGCAAATGAAATTAAAGACAAGTTATTTGCACCTCTTACTAACCAAGCCATTAAGTTAAATGCACAAGGAAAAAAAGAAATGGGTCAAGATGTCCAAAAAACAGCACAAACGTGTCGGGAAAGGAAAAATGAATTAGTTAACGTCCCAATAGATGCTGATAGTATAGTGAGCGCACTGGAGGAAATTTTGAGAATTGGAAGTGGTAACATACAAAGCTCTGAAACCAAACAACAAAGCGATGGGCATAACTGTGGAATATTTGCGTTAGAAAATGCTCGAATGATTACGCAAATGCTTAAAGAAGATAAATTATTTGATCAGATTGATACAAAGCTATCGGAGTACAAACCTGATTCAAAGCAATTGAAGGAGAAAAGAAGAGAATTTGCAGAAGCACTCATGAATGATAAAGAATGGAAGGAAGATTTAAAAAACGGGCTTTTCGATCTCCAGCCAGAAACACAAACATCTCTTACTTCAGGAGTGCAGAATGCTCAGACTTGTAACACTATATAGTTGTTACCATTAGCCCCATGCTCCTCCACATAGGAAATCTAACGATCGATTCTCCGGTAATCTTAGCACCAATGTCTGGAGTGACTGATTATCCGTTTAGAAGTATTGTGAAGAAGCTCGGTGCAAGTTTGTTAGTCTCAGAAATGATCGCAAGCAGGGCTATGATTTTGCAAACTCGCAAGAGCATGCAAAAAGCAAAAGTTGATGAGTTGACCGCTGTGCAGCTCGCTGGGTGCGAGCCCGATGTTATGGTAGAGGCTGCGAAATTAAACGAGGATATGGGTGCAAAAATCATAGATATAAACTTTGGTTGCCCAGTTAAAAAAGTTGTAAATGGTTATGCAGGATCAGCACTAATGCGCGACGAAAAAAAGGCCGCTGAGATAATTGAAGCTGTAGTCAAGGCAGTTAATGTGCCAGTTACGGTGAAAATGCGCACTGGATGGAACGACGAAAATCGCAACGCTCCACGTTTAGCGAAAATCGCAGAGAATCTTGGGGCAAAAATGATCACTGTGCACGGAAGAACAAGAGCACAGCTTTATAATGGTCAAGCGGATTGGAAATTCGTTAGGAATGTCAAAGAGCAAGTAAAAATTCCGGTTGTAGTAAATGGTGACATTAAAAATTTGAATGACATTCAAAATGCGCTCAAAGAATCTGGAGCAGATGGAGTGATGATAGGTCGTGGCGTTTATGGCAAACCCTGGTTGATTAATAAAGCAATGAACTTTCTCAGTGGAGGTGAAATTTCCGAGCCAACAGCCTCAGAGAAATTAAACATCATACTTGAACACTACGACAATATTCTTGAGTATTACGGAAGCGACACGGGGATAAAAATGGCCCGCAAACACATAGGCTGGTATAGTAGCGGGGTTAAAAACTCATCTGAATTTCGTGTGAGAGTAAACGACATGACAGACAGCATGGAAGTAAAAGAAAATATAGTTAGCTTTTTCGGTCAAGGAGATTAGACTATCTAATAATCTGAAAACTCTCTGCAGACAAAAGCGAGTACTATAATCAACAGGTTTACAAGAACTAAATTATCACTATTCTATAATTAACCAATAATCAACTTTTGCGTTTATGAATAAAAGCTTGTCCACTAAAGTAATCGTTGTCATTTTAGCTTGTTTATTAATCTTTATGGGAGTTGGCAACCTTCTATCAGATGACGGTAAAAAGGAGGAGTTGGCTAGAGTTGGAAAGGAGGTTATAACACTAGATGAGTATAAATCGCTATATCAAAATTACGGAAAGCAAATTTTTGGATCTAATGTTAGTGAAGAACAAGTGAAAAGACTGAAATACGATTTACTTAATGCACTCATAGAGCAAAAACTATTGTTTAACCTGATGAGTGATCTGGGGCTGGTAATTGGAGAAGAGTCTATAAAGGACCATATTAAAAATACTAAATACTTTCAAAACGATGAAGGTGAGTTTGACAAAGGGAAATTTCATGAGACGCTAAACGCCCTGCATATGATAGAAGGAGAATATACAGCAAAGCTAGAGAAAATTCTGCCTGCAATGATGTTTGTAACTTCACTGTTTAGAGATAATTATCCAGTGACTTTTGGCAAGAAAATTGATGAGCAGATATACAGAAATCGCCACCAAACCAGAGTAGTTGATATTGTTAAAATAACTAAAGATGCAGTTACAAATGTTCCAAAGCCAGATAATCAAACTTTACTTGACTTGTATGAAAAAAATAAATCCCATTTTTATTATCCTGAATATCGAACTGCACAGTATATTTCTTTAGGCCAAAAATATTTTGAAGATCAAGTTCAGATCTCAGATGAAGAGGTTGATGATATAATAGAACAACAGAGACTTAAGGATCAAAGAGATATATTCAACCTAATATTTCATTCTAAAGAGAAAGCCGAGGCGGCAAGAAAAGCATTTGAAGAAGGCAACGTAAGTTTTAAACAGGTAGCGGAAGAGTTTGGTAAAACAAAGCTTGAGGAAAGCAGAATGAATAATATAACCAAAGATTTTCTACCAGAGGGTATGGGAGAAAAGGTATTTGCTCTCAAGGCAGGTGAAGTGAGCGAAGTTTTAGCAAGCGGTTTCGGTTGGCACATAATAAAAGTGGAAAGTGTACATCAAATTTCTAGTGAAAACTTAGCTGATTTAAAAAAGGACGTGAAATCAGTTTTAATCAACCGAAGGTCTTTTGAAAAAGTCAATGATTTCATAAATCAAGCAAATTATAAGATATACAATGGTGCAACGATTGAGGAAATATCCAGTGAATACAATTTACCTGTACAAACCATTGGTCCAGTAGATGCAAGTGGAAGGGATCAAAGTGGTAATAGTGTAGAAAGTTCTAATGATTTGATTTCTTTTATCTTTTCTCGAGAAAAAGAACAGAAAAGTTATTTTAAAGGCATTGAAGATGCCGTTGTCAGTGTAAAGATCACCGATATTGTCCCGCCTAAACTACAAAGTTTTGAAGAAGGTAAGACATCAGTAGAAGACCTTTGGCGTGATGGGTTTATAAAAGAACAAATGTTTAAGATTGGACAAGAAATTGCAGCTCAACTAAAAGAGAAAACAGGTTTGGAAAAAATTCAAGGTGTAGAATTAATAAAAAATCAGCAGATACCCTGCAATGAAGCAGAACGACAAAATTACCCTTTTTCTTTTATAGAAGAGATTTTTAATATGGAGACAACTGACTCGGTAACAGACCTCCTTCAATATAATAATGAAGTTATAATAGGCGTTCTAAAAGAGATATATTCATCAAGTGGTAAATTAAATACATTTGACACTGGAAAACGAGTGATGATATCGCTAAAAGAGCAATTAATTAGCTACCTAGAATCAAAGTATAAGGTTGAAGTTAACCACGCTATGCTTGATGATATATAGCCATAGAACCTATTTTACCTCGAACACATGATGTTATTCCAGTTTTAACTACTTCGATGACAAGAAAAGGGCACATAGAAGTAATGCTGTGTCACTGCAAAATTTGGCATTAACCGATAATAGTTGAGGTCAAGGATTCGGGACTTTTCTTCTGCCCTCTTTATCCCAATTATTCCATAAAAAATTATTTTACATATTCAGTAACTTAATTCTAATAGCAATAGAAGGAGTTTAAAGCTCTATGAAAAGGATTCTTATTATAGATTAATTTAAGGAGGTTATATGAATAACAAGGCCGGGTATGTAAAGATTTAACACTTACAGCAGAATTAGATGTTGTACTAGGAGGACTTGCAGGTTTAGGGCTGAGCTTTACAGCTTTATCGCCCTTAGTTATAGGTGGAATTATTGGTTCTATACTACCAATATTGCCTACAGTTTTTGCTATAGGGTATCATAAATTTTGCTCGATTGGAAAAGATGCAGGTGCAAGCAGACTTCCTGTAATATACTTCGCCACACTAGCAGCTATCAGTGTCGGAATTGGGGTCGGCCTTGCAGCAGCTGCAGTTTCTATTTTTCCTGGTGCAATGCTCGGGATGCAATCAGCAGCTTTAATAGGTGCAGCAGTAGGAGCAATAACACCAGTTATAGCGACTCTTGCAATGGACTATGCTATAGTGCCAGTAATTGACAAAGTGGACAAGCACATTATATCGCCTATATTTGAAAAGGTTTTTTCTTCAAAAGAGCAAGAGAGAACAGTTTAAGCTAACTAAGCAAGGTTTCTGTTATTTTAGCGCGCAGCGCATAGCTGCACGAACATTGCAATTTTGGAGTACCTTTCACCAGTAAGGTGCTCATCCAAGTAGACGCTTTGTATCTATTCAGCGAAGTGGTAAAATGAGGTAGACAAAACACCCTAAAAAGGTAATCATAGAATAAAAGTGAGCTAATATGGTAAATCTTTAGAACTCCGCAAAAACTTAAAGGTGGAGATAAAAAATTTAAAAGCAGAGGATAAAGCCCTGAAGATTGAGAATGCTGAATTGAAGGAAAGGCTCGGTTTAAACTCAAAGAATTCATTTCTATCAAGCTCAAAAGAACAAACCAAAGAGCGAAAGGAACATTGCCTTGATATTAGTAAATTAAATGATTATATAAAGTCTATGTTAATGTAAGGAGGTCTAGCATGAGTAACATTATCCGTTCAAACAAAAGTGGCAATCGTGAAGATTTCAGCTTGAGAGGGCTACAAAAAGCTGTTGACGACATGTTTAATAGCTTCTTCACAGGTTGGGGTCCAGAGCTCACCAGAAGAGATAATATACTACCAACTTGCGACTTCTATGAAACTGAGGAAAATTACTGCCTGTCTATAGAGTTGCCAGGTATTCCAAAAGAGGATGTAGATATTAGTATGTCCGGTGATAGCTTGATAGTAAAAGGTGAAAAAAAGTATGATAATGAGTCGAAAGAAAAGCGATACTACCATCGAGAAAGGTATTATGGCTCTTTTTATAGGTCAATCCAACTTCCACCTAACACAGATGTAGATAAAATATCTGCTAAGTTTTCAAACGGAGTATTGCATATAAGCATACCTAAATCTGAAAAGCATACTAAAAAGATTGATATAAAGTAATTGAACAAATAGCAGGCTCTTAGCTTGAGCCTGCTATAGTAGAATTGATTCTTGTAGGTTGCTATGCTTACCAGTTTTATACAACAAGTTTTTTCCACTTAACTAAAGATCTTCAACAACCCACTTTGTAAAATTCACAGGACCCATTAAAATATTTTTTTACATTTCATTATATATTACTCAACATATTATCTTTAAATACTAATAATTATGGCTTTATTGATAGTTGAGTCGCCTGCGAAGGGAAAAACGATAGGCAAGTATCTAAGTAAAGAGTTCAAGGTAGTTGCATCTTTTGGACATGTGAGAGATCTGCCAGTAAAAAACGGTTCTGTTGATCCAGATAATGATTTTGCCATAAAGTATGAGATTATTGAGAAGGCAGAAAAATATGTAAAAGAGCTAGCAAAGGAAGCAAGTAAAACATCAGACATATACCTTGCAACAGACCCAGATAGGGAAGGAGAAGCAATAGCTTGGAATGTGGTAGAGGCACTAAAGGAAAGGAAGGCAATCAATGATAAAAGTCACATTTATAGAGTAGTCTTTAATGAGATAACAAAAAGGGCAGTGCAAGAGGCTATAAAAAATCCACGTGAAATTAATATGGACTTAGTGCATGCGCAGCAAGCACGCAGAGCTTTAGATTACTTGGTCGGATTTAATTTGTCGCCACTGCTATGGACAAAATTATCAGGAAGCAAGTCTGCAGGACGAGTGCAGTCTGTTGCACTAAAGCTCATATGCGAGCGGGAAGATGAAATTAGTAAATTTATAACACAGGAGTATTGGAGCATAAAGGCAGAGATGCAAAATAGCAAAAACGAAACGTTTTTTGCTATGCTCAGGCACTATGACAATAAAAAGCTAGAAAAATTTGATATTAAGAATGAAAAGGAAGCAAAGAACTTAGTTGGGGAGATTGAGTCAAGGCAATATGCTGTAAGTACATTAGAACGCAAGCAGGTTAAGAGAAACCCGCTTCCTCCGTTTATTACCTCAAGTCTTCAACAAGATGCAGTGAATAAGCTTTACTTTAATGTAAAAAATGTTATGCGCATAGCACAAAACCTATATGAAGGTATCGATATTGGTGGTGAAACTGTCGGGTTGATAACTTACATGCGTACAGATGGGTTTTATATTGCGAATGAGGCTATAAACTCAATCAGAGAGTCAATTAAATCATTGTATGGTGATAAATATTTACCAAAGTCTCCTCGTCAATATGTAAAAAAGGTCAAAAATGCTCAGGAAGCGCATGAAGCGATTCATCCAACTGATATAAATAGAACGCCAGATAGTATCAAGGACTATTTAACGCAAGAACAATTTAAATTGTATGATCTGATTTGGAAAAGAACCATCGCAAGTCAGATGGAATCAGCAATCCTTGATCAAGTGGTGGTTGAAATTAGTTCTACTGATCAGAAGGTAATTTTACGAGCAAGTGGATCGAGCATATTTTTTGATGGTTTCTATAAAGTTTATAGAGATAACGCAGATGATGAAGATGAAAGCATGCTACCTGCTATGAAAGAAGGTGAAGCGTGCAAACTGATCTCTGTTGATCCAAAACAGCATTTTACTCAACCGCCACCACGTTATAGTGAAGCAAGCATTGTTAAAAAAATGGAGGAAATTGGCATAGGCCGTCCATCAACTTATGCAGCAATTATTTCAGTATTGCAAGACCGTGAGTACGTTACATTGGATAATAAAAGATTTATTCCAAGCAGCCGCGGTAAGATCGTTACCATATTTCTAGAAACCTTTTTTCAGCGTTGTATAGAGTATAATTTCACAGCACAAATGGAAGAAAAGCTTGATTTAATCTCAAATGGACGTGCGGATTGGAAAAAAGAACTAGGCTATTTTTGGGTGCCGTTTTTTAATCTTGTAAACTCCGTCAAGCAAATGACGCATGATGAGATTTTTAGCGGTATTCACAGTTTGGTAGTTGATTGGTTTTGTTCAGAAGAAGGAAAGGAAGAAATAGGCAAAAAATGTCCTAATTGTTCTGATGGCATATTGAAATTGAACTTTGGAAAAGCCGGAGTGTTTCTTGGATGTTCTAACTACCCTGCATGCAACCATACAAAGGAAATTACAGGCAGTAATGACAACTCAGAATACCCAAAAAGTTTGGGTATAGACTATGTGACAGGGCAAGGGGTGATAATCAAAAAAGGTCCTTTTGGGCTTTATCTGGAGTTCAATAACGAGTCGAAAAAGAAAAAAACGGTTTCCATACCAAAAGATATAAATATTAATGATATTGATCTGAATACAGCTACTCAGTTGCTTTCCTTGCCGAAAGTGATCGGAGAACACCCAGAAACCGGGAAGGAAGTAAAAATAGGCCTTGGAAGATTTGGGTACTATATTTTCTATGATAGTAGATACTTTTTTCTTAAGAAAAGCTCCAAGGAGGTATTGGACACGCAATTAGATGAAGCTGTGCAAATTATTGCAAAAAGCCCACGTAAAGAGCTAAAATCCCTTGGTTTTAATGACAAGGGAAAAGAAGTTTTCATCTGCAACGGTAAGTATGGATTCTATATAAAATTCGGTAAAACAAATGTGGCCTTAGGCAAAAATGCAGATATTGAAAGTATAGATTTGAAAAAAGCTTTAGAGTTAATTAAGAATAAAAAATAAATGCTTAAAAGATATCTTGCAACTCTTCTGTAAATGCAATATGTTGAGCTTTATAAAAATACTTGTCAATTATTAGTGTATATGGAGGTTAAATTATCTTAAATGGTATCAGAGGTTATGACTTATATAAAATTTTAAAGGAGTATCGTAATAATGAAGTTGGACCAGTAAGCTATGAGCGTTTAATGGGCGTACATGCAGACATTAATGCCAAAGACAATATGGAAAGAACTGTTTTACATTATGCTGCTTATTTCAATGATACTGACATGGTTGAACTTCTTCTCGATGCAGAAGTTAAAACTAATATAAAAGATAATAATGGTAAAAAACCGCTTTCTTTTGCTAAGAATAAGGAAATAATTGATTTATTGAAAGGCCTACCAGCTAGATGCTTTTCCAATGTTATGGTCAGCTGTCTTTTAGCCTTCCTTCCCGCTTTTTGCGAAGGATGATCTTTATTATATAATCAACATAAAGAGCCATATAAGATTGCTTCTACTATTGCTATGAGAAAGTTGCTTGTTCTTGCTACTCCTTAGTCAGAGATGATAGCTGAGGAGTATGTCTGTTTCTATTTAAGCTAATTCATAGCAGAGCTAATGTAGCTGTGCATTTACATAGTCCACAGCTACATTGTATCTATTCAGGGGCGTGGTAAATATTAAGGCAAAAGCGATGTCATATAAGTAGCTGACACACAGCTGTACAAAGGTCGTGATCTGAGCCTACCACGAGGGTGTCATCCAAGCAGCGGACACTGGTTTCTTTATAATGGCTTTCTAATTGCACATAAGTCAACAATAATTTTCACACAAACCAAAACAGCGTATCTTCTTCATAACCCCAACTATGGATTAGAAAGAAGTGAAAAAGCCTGGAAGCATGGGTTTTAATTATAAAATTACCAACTGGGATGTACCACCAGTTTCACTACACAATGGACGAGTAGACAACAGTGGAAAAAAGCTATCCAACAGAACTAAAAAACTACTTGACAACCTTCGCCGATATCTTTACCATAGTACTGAAGCTATTATTTATCTTCAGTCTTTGCAGACTAAATGACAAAAAACTTAGTATATTTGGCGTCTCATGTTTAATTTTTCGCACTATGTGCACCGTATGTCTTTTTAAAACTTCGGGTTTTCAAGCTGAAACGCGCTTATAAGTCGTTAAGACATCAAAAACGCCAACATTTCGACACAAAAGTAAATAACTGGCCGCCACGGGATTTCTTTTGCCTTTTTTCTACTATAGTAAGATTTTTAAACATTTATGACTAACATAAACTAAGTAAAAAGGTGTCATTCCAGTTTGGGATCCAACCTTCATGCAATCCCATCGAAAATGCTGTGTTTTAACAGCTACTTTTATGCTCACCAAATCAGTTTGCTTGCGTTTCTTGAGTGGACTTGCTAAATTAATAATATATTATACTAAATTAATTCGACTAAGGGGTGGTATGATTCCAGAAACACGTAAAGAAGCATTTGAAGTATTAGGATTATCAGGGAATGCAAGCGGACGAGAGATTAAGAAGGTATATCACAAACTTATAAAGCAATGGCACCCTAATAAATGGGTAGATAAAAGCAAAGAAGAGCAAAAGATAGCAACGAAAAAGTCTCAGAAAATAACAGTAGCATATGAAATATTGACAGGCAAAATCAAGGATGAATCCACCAGACAACAGCCTAATGATGATTGGTATAAAAAACCGCGCGGTTCTTATTTCAGTAAAGAAGAGAAAGATTTGTTTGACGCTCTTTCCCGTCAAGACCTAACTAAAACAAAAGCTCTGTTAAAACAAGTTCAAAACATCAACGCACAAACCAAGCTTCACAATATAATGACTGGCGAGTCAATATTGCACTACATTGTAAAAAATTCTTGCAACAACCCCAAATCTGGCTGGAGAGAACTTCTTCAAGAAGTTTTATCAAAATATAGTGCTAACAATTCAACACCAGTTATAGATGTGAATATTATGAGTAAACTTCATGGTACGCCTTTACATGTTGCGTGTGAACTAGGCAACCTTGATGTTGTAAATGTGCTTTTAGAGCATGGAGCAGATCCTAATGTGTATGGCTTTGTGTATAAATCACTGCATTATGCTTTAAAAGAAGACAAAATTGATGTTGCTGAGGCGCTTCTTGAGCATGGAGCCAAAGCTGGAGAGTTAAATCCTCTCACAATCATAAAATATAGTAAGAACGCGGTGGAAGTACTATTACCGCACTTATCTGATAAAACAAAAGGTTTGATGTTATATCATATTATCAAGGATAGCGTAGAGACTGACCATGATATTGAAATTGTAGAATTACTATTATTAGATGCGTGTGTTGACCTCGATTATTATATTCGATGCGCTGAGGAACAGGGGGAGAGCAAGCCTACAAGATTATTTAATGAACACAAAGAAAATGCAATCAACAATGATTCACATTCTTCAGGAGGAAGATGGATAATCATAGTTCCAACGTTACTGTTTGGTGCTATAGGTGCCAAATTGGCTGCAATGGGCATTATACCTGAAATTGCTGCTATTTGGGTAATTGCAACATCTGTGTTATCAGGAATTGCTGGTGCTGTGATAGGTGATGTAGCTGGGTATCTTGTTGATGTAGCAATAAGCCAATGCTGTGGTAATCAACAATGTGCAGCTTAGTAGGCCAAATCTCTCTTGGTATCTCAGCCACTAACACATAGCAGAATGTCGATAAACCTTTAGCTATAGTATAAAAGCCACACAGGACTATAAATGATGAATCAGCATTGCTTTAAAGAGGGTACCCATATTTTCAGTTAATCTTAGAAATTCACTAAAAATCCTATTTTTTTGTTCATCACTTGCATTTTTTATCAAAGCCTGCGTTCTTTCTTTTATACCAAAAAGATATAAAAATTCTCTTTGAGTTAAAATCTCGCAATCTACGTATTCCAATGAATCTCTTAACGCTTGAAAATTCACAAGTGCAGTAATATCGCTATTACCAACATTTTCAAGAAAATTGGCATACTTGTGTTGCTTTACCGATTGCAGAGTGCTCTTATACTTAGGATATACGTAGCCATAATCTATGATCAAAGCAGCTCCTTTGTTATTGTACACTTTTTTCTCAAGTCTTTTTAATATTTCAATTCCAGCTGGACATACTTCCACTACTGCGCCGTCGAAAAGTTTTTTGTTTATCATTCCAGTACTTGATGCATAATTGTGCAAGCGTTGTAATTTGCAGGTAACTTGAGTAACAGGTGGTGTCATTCCAGTGCTTGACACTGGAATCCAGTAATTCTGATTATAAGTAAGCACACTAAGTTGATAAGCATAAAAGTAAGCTGATTTTACTTGAAATAAACATTTTTGATGAGACTCCATGGAAAACTGGATCCCGGTGTTAGCTACTTTGGATGACAAGGAAAGGGGAGATGACAAGAAAGTGGCACTGGGATCTTTTTTCTGGACCCAAGTGTCAGCTACTTTAGCTGACACCCCGTTATCTTGCTTTACTATCCTATTTTCATACCATTCTCCGTTACGATACACAAACTGGTCTATTGGAAGGGCATCAAAGAACTCATTTGCTAGAAAAATAGTTGGTCGCTTTGGTAGGCTATCGATATTTTTGTGCCAGTTAATATCTAAGCCCTTTAATTTTTTCTTTTGTATCTCCTGTAAAGCAGGGCTTATTTCAATTAGGTGGATCGACACTGAATCAAAAAAGTTATTGTATTTTTTAGTGACTCTTATTATATCGTGGATGAGTGTTCCTTTGCCTGGCCCAAGTTCAACCAGAGAAAATTTTGATGGCCTCCCTAATTTTTCCCATGTATGCATTACCCACACTGCAATTATTTCACCGAACAATTGACTGATTTCAGGTGCTGTAATAAAATCACCATCCTTGCCAAGTGGTAATTTACTCATATAATAGCCGTACTCTTTATGGTATAGAGCAGCATTCATGAAATCACTGATCGATATTGACCCTTGGTTTTTATCAATTAACTTGTGTATATAAGTGAGCATTATTAATAAATGTTTAACTATAGCATGTCATGATCTAAAGTATTAGAATATTTATATGTATAGTATAAACTTGAGAACTTATGGATAATAGTGATTCAGCTATGGACGACCAAGATACCACCCTTACACATCAAAATGATGGTATTGAATACAAATTTGAAGAGGTTATCAAGTTTGTAGAAAATAAGGTTATAAGTGCTGATGGGTTGACTTTAGCAGAGGTATTTCAAGCTCTAGTTCAAATGTTAAATGGTGATCTAGAATTGGTAAAAAAAGTGCTAGCGTATGCTAATATTATGGCAAAGCATGGAATGAAGGTAACAAAAGAATCACAATTAAGCAGAGCTGATGTCCTTCGAGCTCTAGAAGGCAAAGAGAATGTTGTCAGCAGACAAGATTTCATAAAGAAACCACCTTCTACAACTGCTGTAAAACCAACCAAAAAGAAAAGTAGAGGTCTTTAGATGGCTGATTCCATAAAAAAATTTACTGTACAATGTGATTTCAAGGGACAAAGCTCGCCTTTTGCGATATACGTAGGAAATCCAAAAAGCGACATTCATCCGATTCATCACCAAGATTACTGGCTTGTAAAAGAGCGTGGAGGTAATATCCCAAGTAAAGTAAAAGAAAGCTTGCTGAAATTATACAAATTGTCTCAGGAAAACGGAGTTTCTTTCCCAGAGCTATGTGCATATGCCATTACTATAGTTAATAATGATAAAAAAAATGATAACAAGAAATAGATCCCTTGCATTTCTACCATAACGCAGGAGGGCTAGCTTAGTTTCTCAATATTTCATTTATCGAAGTTTTCGATCTTGTCTTTTCATCCACTTTTTTTATTATAACTGCACAATAGGTTGAAATGTTATTTTTAGATGGGATAGATCCTGGTACCACTACAGAATAAGGCGGCATTTCGCCATAAAGTACCTTATTTGTTTCCCTATCAATAATTTTTGTTGATGCTCCAATAAAAACTCCGATACTTAAAATCGCTCCTTCTCTTATTATAACACCTTCGGCTATCTCCCTGCGCGCTCCGATGAAGCAATTATCCTCTATAATAACTTGAGAAGCTTGAATAGGTTCTAAAACTCCTCCGATCCCCACTCCTCCAGAAATATGGCAGTTCTTTCCTATTTGTGTGCAGCTACCAATCGTTGACCAAGTATCTATCATTGTGCCTGAAGCAATATACGCACCAACATTGACAAAGCTTGGCATCAGAACAACATTTGTACCTATATAGGCAGATTGACGGACAAAACACCCAGGAACTGCTCGAATTTTTGAATGGTGAAACCTTTCTTCATTCCATCCATCAAACTTATTGTTGATCTTATCACACCACCAATTGTTATTGCCTATTATTTTGCTCTCTTCAGTGAGAAAATGTAATGGTATTGCCTGCTTTATCCATGTATGCACTACCCACTTTCCACCTGACAGCTTTTCTGCCACTCTAATTTTGCCACTGTCTAAGAGCTTAATTACCTCTCTAATTATCACTTTTGCTGCTTTTTTACACTATGATCGCCAAGCTCATCCCTGTTTTTCCAGATATTTTTCACATCACTTTGTACTTTTTCTAGTTGCAGGTATTTCATTTATTACATATTGACAATAAATTTATAATTTTGTATAATTCGAACTTGTTACTACTAATTTGTAAGCACTGTGAAAATACAATGCAACAATTGTACTAAAACTTACTTAGTATCCTCTGAGCAAATAGGCAAGCTTGGAAGGAAAGTAAAGTGTACAAACTGCAACCATACATGGCATGAATACTTACAAGAATCAGACGATGTGCACACTACAGGTATACAAGAAAAGAAAGTTGGTGGAAAGAATTTTTTAGTGTTTGCTACTTTAGCTTTTGCTGTAGTATCAGGACTGTGTATCGCAATAGCTAATCCTAGAGAAATGGACAAGGTATACAAAACGATCGGTTCGTATAAGGATTCAATAAGCTATAAATTAGGGTATAAGAAAAAGCAAACCGATAGCCCGAATATAAAAAGGCTTGCAGCAAGTAAATTTTATCAAGACTATCTTTTTTTTAACTAATTTAAGATCTAGTTAATGTAACCTTAGATCTCTTGCATTATGGCAGAAAGCAGATTATATAATAGATAAATATTTCTTGTATTACAGCCTGGGTTAGTTTATCCTTTAAGTAAGAGTTACCTAGGGGGCATAGCTCAGTTGGTAGAGCATCTGTTTTGCATGCAGAAGGTCAGCGGTTCGACCCCGCTTGCCTCCACCATATAATATTTCACAAAATGTGCCATAATGGTTCACTTTATAACTCAAACAACCTTCTAATACCAAACCTCAATGGACAAATTAAAAAAATCGCTTTTTGCCTAGGGGTTTAGCGAATTTATGATGCGCTCTATTTGCCTTCACAATGACGAGTTAGCATCAAAAAAAAGTTCCACCTTATTCCTTTAACCTTGTAACGATGCTCTCTCTGTCGATAAAAATTAATAGTTTAGCGAGTTCTGGACCTGTTTTTGTCCCTGTCAGTGCTAAACGTAGCTGCATAAACAAGTCTTTTGCCTTTATATCTACTTTCTGTTGAATAGCTTTGACCCACTCTGACAATGTATTCTCATTACAATCACCTTGAGGCAATGCATTGAGAGCAACTTTTGCAAATTCCTTATCGAGAATTACAGGTTCTATATTGGACTTACATATCTGCCACCACTTAACTACCTCAGAAAATCTTTCTATATTGCTTCTTATAAAATACCAAAACTCCGAGGAGTTCACTCCAGTTTGACTTAAACGCTCTTCCACCATTGTAAATGACATTTGTTGTAGGACTTTGCTATTTAGCTTATACACTTCACTTAAGCTAAACTGCGCGGATGCTGAGCTAAATTTTTCAATATCAAATGAGTTAATTAAAGACTGAATGCTAACATGAGCCTCGATAGGGTCTGAAGTTCCAAGTTTTGCTAAATAACTAGCCAGTACCATTGGTTCAATTTCATCTTCTTTGATGGATTTGATATCTAGCCCACCTTTGCGTTTTGATATTTTGCTATCATCAAAATGTAGCAGAGGAAGATGAGCAAACGTCTCAATTTTCGCTTTTAATGCTTGAATCATTTGTATCTGCACTGCGGTGTTAGTTACATGATCTTCCCCGCGTACAACATGGGTTACATTAAAGTCAATATCATCAATAACAGAAGGTAACATATATGTGTAAATTCCATCTTCTCTTTTTACTATGGGATCACTGATGTGACTTGTTGCAATGTTTATTTCACCTTTAACTTCATCATTCCAGTTAACAACTTCGTTTCTATCCAACTTAAATCTAAAATGTGGTCTTCGTCCTTTCTGTTCATAACAAATTTTCTCTTGCTCAGTAAGAAATAATGCGCTCCTGTCATATACCGGTGGTAGTCCCTGTTTTAACTGCAATTTGCGTTTGATGTCTAACTCTTCACTTGTTTCATAGCACGCATAAATATGTCCTTCTTTTATTAACCGCAAAAACACATCATTGTAGCGCTCAGAACGCTCTGATTGCTTAAAGTTTGAATCCCAATCTATACCGACCCATCTCAAGTCTTGCATGATGCTGTCTACGTATTTAACATCTGAACGCTGAAGGTCAGTATCATCGAAACGAAGTAGAAACTTTCCGTTTTGACTACGTGCATACATCCAGCAAATGAGTGCAGTGCGAACATTTCCTACATGAAGATAGCCAGTTGGGCTCGGAGCGAATCTTGTTAACATCCAATTTATGGTTTTGATTTGTTTTAATTTTATATAAATATATGGCCAAAGCAAGCAAAGCAGTTGCGCAACACCAGGTAGCATAGAAAAACCTCTTGGCAAATTCCTCAAGTCCCCTCACAACTGTATGAACATTGTGCTACCACTATGGTGTCATGCCAGCGTCACGCGCACAGCTGTACGAACATTGCAATTAGCAGGTAATTTGCGGGTGTCATCCAAGTGCTCCGACACCGGGCTTTCTATAATCATCAAAAACGTCGTATTTTAACATAAAACAGCTACTTTTATACTCACCAACTTAATAAAATTCCTAGATGCCAGTGTTAGCTACTTGCATGACACCACTTGCTGTAAAAATAAATGTTTGTTTATGAATTGCTTTAATATTTACCAAATGGAGAAAAATGCAAAAGAAACCCCGGTCGGTGGCTAATTATTTGTATGTACCTCAAATATCGGCGTTTTTATCCTCAACGCTATGATTCAGCTACTTTTAAATGCAAATAGCCTAAACTGTAAACGTTAAGAATTTTACTGAGCAGAAAAAAGGCAAAAAAACTCTAAGGCAGCTAGTATTCAAATTCTCCCTTGTCTATTTGACGTTCTATACTGTCTTAAACGACTTATAAGCGCGTTTCAGCTTGAAAACACGAAGTTTTAAAAAGAATATACAGTGCACATAGCGCAAAAATCAAACAATAATATGCCAAATACAAGTTTGCTTGTCGCTTTAACTTGCACAGATTGGGAAGTTAAATAAATAGCTTCGTATCATAATAAGGAGGCTAGCGAAGGTTGTTAAGTGGTTTTTGTATCCACCCTGGCTACGGTGTTCGTGCACAACTTCTACTGAATTGTGCTCTCTCTTCGATAACGTGGCGGAAATGCCTAATTAATCCCTGAATCGGCCAAGCTGCAGCATCACCAAGTGCGCAAATCGTATGCCCTTCTATTTGAGTTGTAAGATCAAGTAACTTATCTATTTCACCATGTCTAATGTTCCCTGTTGCCATCCTTTTCATAATTCTCCAGATCCATCCAGTACCTTCACGACACGGTGTACATTGCCCACATGATTCATGCATATAGAAATGCGATAACCTCTCTATTGCAGCTATTATGTCAGTTGATTTATCCATCACTATGACTGCAGCAGTACCAAGACTTGATTGTACACCTATTAGTGAATCAAAATCCATTTCAATAGTATCGCATATAGATTTCGGAATAAGTGGCACTGAAGACCCGCCAGGTATCACAGCAAGTAAATTATCCCAACCCCCTCGCACTCCACCCGCGTATTTTTCAATTAACTCACGCAGTGGAATTCCAAGCTCTTCTTCAACATTACACGGGTTATTTACATGTCCCGAAATACAAAATATTTTAGTACCGGTATTATTTGGTTTACCAAGAGACGCAAACCATTCTCCTCCACGACGCAGAATATCTGGAACCATAGCTATAGTTTCAGCGTTGTTTATCATGGTTGGACAGCCAAAAAGCCCAACACCTGCAGGGAATGGTGGCTTCATGCGAGGGAAGCCCTTTTTTCCTTCAATTGATTCAAGCTGAGCTGTTTCTTCTCCACATATGTAAGCTCCTGCTCCCCTATGTATAAATACATCGAGGTCATAGCCCGATTTACAGGCATTTTTTCCAGTCAGGCCTTCCTTATAGGCTTCCTCAAGTGCTTTTTTTAGAACTAAATATTCATTATAAAACTCGCCCCTGATATAAATATATGCAACTGACGCGCAGATTGCTTTTCCAGCCAGAAGAATACCCTCAAGTAGCTTGTGTGGCTCATATCGCAATATATCTCTGTCTTTGCATGTACCTGGCTCTGACTCGTCTGCGTTGACTACTAAATATGTTGGTTGTTCTTTTGAAGGATTTTTGGGTATAAAACTCCACTTAAGGCCGGTGGAAAATCCTGCACCCCCTCGACCTCTTAAGCCAGATTTTTTTACTTCATCAATGATTTTTTCTGACCCTAAATCCAGTAGCTCTTTTGTTTTTTGCCAACTACCAAGTTTCTTTGCATCCTTAAGTAGTGGAGCTCCTTTACCACTCAAATTAGTGAATATTTTGTCTTGTTCTTTCACCATGGCTTTTGAAACCTTAGTGAAGGAGTAACGCTTGAAACGAACCCCTCTCACGCTTATTTGTTAATTTTATAAAATTAGCCGTATAGAATACATTCTATTAACCTTTATTCACGTAAAGATACACACCTAGTTGAGAACTTGCAAGAAAAATTAAAGTAAATTACGTAATAAAATAGAATTGAGTCAATAAAAAATTTTTGTCGTTACTAACTTCAACCAAGTTTCTACGGTTTGCTATTTAAACTGCTGTAACTAAATCAACAAATTTTAATATAAGGAAAAACATTATGAGTCCGACAAGAGAAGCGTTTAGAACACAGTGGGTGAAAATCCAACCTAGGCAAAGTTCAGAAAAATTTAAATTTAATAATAAACCCACATATACTACGGATATGGGAGCTACATATTGTGGAGACTCTTGTAACCTTGTGTTTTTGGATTACTGTCGTACCAATTTTCGATAGCCTCATTAATGTAGTGAAAAATATTTCCTCTTTCCTGGAGAAATTTGTTATATTCTTTTGGGTTACTGACTTTCATTTTCTGTGGCATATTCTTTCTTAGGTAGTTAAATAGCTACTTTATAATGAATTTGTCAGTAACCGCTAAGTTTTCTAGTTGCCATACAACAAAGCCATTCCAGCGTCACGCGCACAGCTGTACGAACATTGTGCTACTAGTAGGGTGTCATGCCAGTGTCAAACACTGGCATCCAGTAATTTTATTAAGTTAGTGAGTATAAAAGTAGCTGTTTTATATTAAAATACGACGTTTTTGATGATTATGGAAAGCCCGGTGTCGGAGCACTTGGATGACACCCGCAAATTACCTGCTAATTGCAATGTTCGTACAGCTGTGCGCGTGACGCTGGAATGACACCCTTGTGGTAGGCTTAAATTACAACGTTCCTGGAGATGTGTGTCACAGCTGAGGTGGTAATGGTGTCAGGCAATAGTAAATACTTCCTCGCTTCTAGCGGTTTTTTCTTTTTTTTCTGCTTCTTCAATTTTAGAGTCGGGTTTTGATGTTTCATCTTTAACATAATCATTTGAAGATTCGACAAGTTTTTCTTCTGGTTGTGTTATTTTACCTGATATGTATTCTTTAGCTCTCTTAGCAAGCTCGATTACAATAGCTACTCCAATTACAGTTACAATTGTAAGTGCTAATGCGTGTATTCCTACCATGGATAAGGATTCTAGTGCTGCTGATAAAGATGTTAAGGAATCTACTTTACATATTGAAAAAGCACCGCTCGCAGCAATACAAGCTCCAGCTACGATGTTTCCAACAAACAGCAAAGGAGATAAGAACAAGGTCGCCAGGCTGTTGAGTTAACCCTTTCCACGCTATTGAAAGAAAAACGTAAGCTGCTATTAATGGTACTATGGAAATAGCGCCAACAATGCCACCCACTATACCTACTACCAGAGGTGACGGAGTAGTAAGGCTTAATATAATAAGCGGGAGAGATATAACTGATAGTATTATAGAAATTACACCTATCGTTTTCAGGATGGATGGAAGTCCTTTTGAATCTAAGAGTTTTTTAACTCCTTTAAATAATATAAAGAGGATGCCTATACATATTATAGCACAAAGTATTGCTATTTTTATTATAGCTGCTGATATAAGTGCTGCTAAATAAGCTACATTCATCAGAATTTTACCCATAATTTTAATAACATCTCAATTATCACATACCATAATAAAAAAGTCAACCTCACACCTTGGGTTACAGCTTTACTAGATCCTAAAAACTAGCTAAAATGGGCAAACATTTACGAATTGAGTTTAGTGTGCAGCTACGAAACAAGGGCGTTAATATCAGCCATTCTTTGTAGAATTGCAATATGGTATGACTACATGCTCTTTACTGATTTGGCTAATATAATTAGCAGAGAGTTTTGTTTTGCACAAAATATTTATGGTAATATATTCCAATTATTTGTAATTATAGGGCTAAGTGCAATGGCAAGGCCATTGGGTGCATTCATATTTGGTCACATTGGTGATAGGTACGGAAGAAAGATAGCGCTAATAATCACCATCTTGCTAATAATGATGCGACCCAGCCTAATTGCATTTATTCCAAGCTACAGTCATATTGGTATAATTTCTACTATATTGCTTATTACAATCAATATAACCCAAGAACTTGCACTTGGTGGAGAACAAGGAAGTTCTGCGTACCTTATAGAGCATTTATCTAATAGAAAAAAGAACCTAGGGATGTTTTTTGGAGTGCTGAGCTTCGGTCGCTCTCTTGGTGTTTTATTTTTTGCAGTTATGATAATCATCTGCAAAAAAAACACTGATTTTAACACTTGGGGTTGGAGGTTGCCGTTTGCCTTTTCGGCTATTTTGGGACTAATCAGCGCATATAGTATATACACGTTAGAAGAAACCACAGCATACAAAGAAAATAGAAAACACGGAAATTTATCTAACTTACCAGTAATAGAACTTATAAAGCACCATAAGAGAGCTCTTACACTTGCTATTTTAATATCTGTACCCGTTAATGTTGCTGTTGGGTTCACTATATTTCTTAAAACAATTGCAAAAGAAATAGTATCGGTTGAGACGTATGTAACAACATATGTCAACGAAGTTGTGCTCATTATAACCAGTATATTAATGCCGATATCTTCTATAGCATTTGGAATGCTAGCTGATAAGATTGGAAGAGAGCTTGTAGCAATCTTATTTATAGTGATTATAATGATACTGTGTTGCCCTGTATTGTCTATTGCGTATTACTATAAAAATTACCTTATGGTTGCGTTGAGCATAATGATTCTTTCTATAATAGAGAGAGGTATAGTTCCCATAGGAATAGTAACATCTGAACTTTTTCCTACCAATGTTAGATTTAGTGGAGTGAGTTTATCACGCAACATCTCTTATGCTTTGCATGGCGGATTTACTCCGATGATATGTACTTGGTTTACTATAACATTCCCTCAAATAAACTTTGCTGCTGGGCTTTATATAATCTTCTGCTTGTTGATCAGTTTGGTGGCAATATTGCAAATAAAACCACAAGATAAAAATTTTGATTGGTAAAAATTCTGGTATAAATCATACACTTTCCGTTGATGAAATAAAAAGGATTGCAAGATTAAAGGACGCTCAACTTAACCAGTACATGCTGGAATAACTAAGCCTAATTAGGTTCTCAGTTTTTCAAAAAAATCTTTTAGCAAAAAAGAGCACTCTGTTTCTAATATCCCACCATAAACTTCGGGTGCATGGTTGCAAAATTGGAATATTTTAGCACCATTTTCAATTCCTCCACCTTTTGGATTATAAGCTCCAAAATATAATCGTTTAATTCTTGCAAAGGAGATAGCTTGAGCACACATTGGGCACGGTTCTAATGTTACATACACTTCAGCATCACAAAGTACTGACGTTGAAAGCAATCTACATGCTTGTTTAATTACTAACATCTCCGCATGTGCAGTTGGATCGTTGGATATGTTGTGCGCGGAAGAAACAACATTGCTTCTACTCACTATTACAGCGCCTATGGGAACTTCGTCACTTTTTTGGGCAAGTTTTGCTTGCTCTATTGCAAGCTCCATATACCGGTATCTAAACACTTTCCTCTGCTAATCTTCTTTTTTTAAATTGTGTTAGCTGCTGTCTTAATAAATGATACAAAAAGAGGATGAGGAGAAAACGGTTTTGATTGAAACTCTGGGTGAAATTGCACGCCGATAAACCATGGGTGGTTTTCCAGCTCCACTGCCTCTATACACGTTCCATCTTCTGATATACCACTGCATATCAACCCATTTTTTTCTAAATCATCTTTATAATCTAAATTAATTACGTATCTGTGTCTATGCCTTTCCAAGATAGTAATATCACTATACGCATCCGCCATTTTGGAATTTGGGCTTATATTACATTTATATGCCCCAAGTCTCATGGTTCCACCAAGTTCAATGTTCTTATCGCCAGCTAGCTTAATGACCGGATGCTTACAGGTACAAAATTCTTCGGAGTGTACATCTTCAAGCTTAATGACATTGCGAGCAAATTCAATAACTGCAAGCTGCATACCAAGACATATTCCAAAAAATGGGATATTACGCATGCGAGCGTAACTTATTGCCGATATTTTACCCTCTACTCCATCATCGCCAAATCCACCTGGAACGAGGATTGCATGAGAATTCTGTAATTTCTCTTCTATGAGTTTTTTGTTGATAGGTTCTTCACTCTTCTTCCTTGAGTTAATCCAATTGATTTTTACCTTGACCTTATTACTAATTGCACCATGATTTAATGCTTCAACTAATGATTTATACGCATCGGGGAATTCAGTGTATTTTCCTACTATAGACACAGTAACTTCCTGTGTTGGGTGTCTCATAGAGTGTACTATTTGATCCCACTCAGTTAGGCTTGGTTTTGGCTTGTTTAAGTTAAAATGTTCTAAAACTTGCGTGCCAAGTCCACATTGGTTATATAAGACCGGCAGCTCGTATATATGGCTTACATCAGGAGCAGGTATTACATTAGGCAAAGAAACATTACAAAGATTGGCTATTTTTCTTCTTTGATTATCAGAAATTTCTTTCTCGCTACGACATAATATAATATCTGGTTGCAACCCTGCAAAGTTTAACTCTCGAATTGAATGCTGTGTTGGTTTTGTTTTTAATTCTTGAGCTGCAGTAAGATATGGTACCAAGGTCAAGTGTATAAGGATAACTCTTTGTTTTCCAAGCTTATAGCTGATTTGACGTATGGCTTCCAAAAAAGGTTGGCTTTCAATATCACCTACAGTTCCGCCAATTTCACATATTACAAAATCTAAACCTTCCGTACCATTAAAAATAAACGATTTGATTAAATCTGTCACATGAGGAATAACTTGCACAGTTTTGCCCAGATAATCACCATGCCTTTCTTTCTTCAGTAACTCATGATACACTTTACCAGTTGTTACATTGTCGTCTTTGGTTGCTTTAATTCCAGTAAAGCGCTCATAATGCCCAAGGTCCAAATCAGTTTCAGCACCATCTTCTGTGACAAATACTTCCCCGTGTTGAATTGGGTTCATTGTTCCGGGATCAATATTCAGATACGGATCAAGTTTCCTGATACGGACCCAAAAGCCGTGAGCTTGAAGAAGTGCGCCTACACTTGAAGCAACTAAACCCTTGCCAAGTGATGAAACGACCCCGCCTGTTACAAAGATAAATTTAGCTTCCTTCATCAATTTTCAAAAGGAACATAAGTAGATTCATTTTCTTGTTTTTTTTCTAGTATAATTTTTTCTACAATTGACTTCTTATGCACATCTTTTGAACATAATCCTGATAATAACAATGTGTTTATAATAAATAATCCGGCAACTATACCTGTTGTTTTGCTAAGCGGATTTGCAGAAGATTTCACCGGAATCATTGAATTGAGCTCCTGCTGTGAATTGCTAAAGCCACTCAGCGAACTACTCCCAGGTAGCTGCAAGAGCACTAAAATTACTAGAACAACAACTAATATTATTTGGAGCGCACTGAGTATCGTTACTGACATTGTAATAGGGCTGAAAATAAAAATTTTAGGAGCATGAAGTACATAAGTCAAGAGATCTGTTCAAGTAAACGAGCGTTGTGTCTGGAATAACAGAGGTTTATTAAATATTTTACCTTAAGATCTTAATTTCCTATTATACGAAGTACACAGCAAGCAATTTAAAGATTACAAAAAAGAGCATAGAAAGCGCCCGAGAGAGAAAATTATTCTGGATAATGGACAACCACTGCTCGACTATGAGGTTTTAGAGCATATTTTGTACTCAGCATATAGTAGAATTGATGTAAAGCCAGTAGCAAAGAGTTTGATAGAGAACTTTGGTAGTTTAATAAGGTTTTTAATACTGATTTAGAAGCACTGCGAAACATTGATGGAGTCAACGATGCAGCTATATCTGCCATTTTTTGTGTAAAACAAGCCTTTGTTTGCTCTGCAAGAGAAGAAATAAAGGACCTGACTATAATCAATAATTGGAAAAAACTGCTTGATTACTTAAGAATAAGTATTGTAAGTTAAAACGTGATATAAAAGAGATAAGAGAGAAAGATAACCCTACTCACTATAGGAATAGAGTTATGATGGGCGTGTGCGACCGAGAAAAAATTGGTATTACAAACGTTCTTATCAAAGTACACTAGCCCTATCTCTCGATACGTTTGAATAGTTGTTTGGGACATATATATGCACCCGTTTACAATCTTAAACTAATAAAACTATCGAGGTTTATTATGGTTACATCTTATCAAAATTTTATTGGCATTGACATCGGAAAATTTAAAAACGTCGTTGCAATTCACAAACAGAAGAATGCTGTCGAATTTGATAATAATTCTTCTGGTTGGCAACAATTGTTTCAAGAGTTTTCAGATATTCTACCTAATTCTTTAGTGACTTTAGAAAATACAGGGAAATATGA